>JAGRHX010000979.1 GCA_020444775.1 Gammaproteobacteria bacterium | reverse complement strand
GGTCTGGAAGACGTCCAGGACGGCGTGCGCGGGCTGCTGGCGCTGCAGTCCGTCGAGCAGGGCCTGCTCGTCGACCAGCGAGCCGCGGGCCACGTTGATGAGCAGCGTGCCCGGCTTCATCCGTTCGAAGAAGCGGGCGTCGGCGAGCCCCCGTGTCTCCTCGTTGTCCGGACAGGCCAGCACCACCACGTCGGCCTGCGGCAGGTGCTCACCCAGGTCGCCAAGCGGCGCGACGACGTCAGCGTATTCGTCCTTGCTGCGCGAGCGTCGGATCACGGTGACGTGGCAATCGAAGGCCTTGGCACGGCGCGCCACGCCACGGCCGATGTGGCCATAGCCGACGACCAGCCAGTTGGAATGCCAGAGCTCGCGAAACCGATGCGGCTGCCAGCGTTTCTCACGCTGCGCCTGACGGCGTTCGCCCATGTCCTGGAACCAGGCCAGCGCGTAGGCGAGCACGTACTCGGTGATCGGGATCGACTGGGCGCCGCTCTTGCTCAGACGGACTCCGCGTTCCAGCAGTGGCTTGTAGATCGGGTGATCGAGCCCGGCATGAGCGCTTTGCACCCACTCCAGACTGTCGTAGCGCGACAATGTCCGCGCATAGGCCTCCAGGCAACCGGCGGCGAAGACGTCGAAGCTGATCCATGCCGCGCGCGGGCGGATCTCGTTCGCATCGATGGGCTGCTCGTCGAGCAGCAGTTTGCCGTCACTGCTCCAGCCTATGGCGCGCACGTCCGGGGCACGCTCGGCGAGTGCCGCGTCAATGCGCTGCAAGGACTCGTGCATGATGATGATATCGGTCATGTTGGACTCGTTTCCAAAAAGCCGGCGAGGCGTACACGAATTCGGCCGCACGCCCGCGGCGCGGACGGCAGACGTGTGAGGCGGACGGAAGGCGCGCGGGAAGGCCCTTGAATCGTCTCGACGGCGGGTCTGGAGGCCGACCGCCGGGCGCTCGTCGTCGACGACGCATCCAAGCTTCCACAGGCGCACGCCTGTCCCTCCCACCGCAGCCGCCGCGACGATCCCTCGCGAAGCCGATCAGCGAACAACCGCCCGAGGTTGTAGCAGCGTCTGGTTCCCGGACGCTGGCCGTACGAACGATGAGAGCCTTGCAGATCATGTGCCGAGCCGCTTGAACAGACAAGTCCCGGGCGGCCGTGACACGGCGCGGGTCGATGCCGGCTCGGCGTCGTGCCATGCCTGCCACGCTTTGCTTAGAATGCGGGGTCGGGCGCGCGGCGCCGAGGCGAACAGCGTCAATCGACGTGATGTCATCGATGTGATCAGGGGCGGAGGACGTCGATACCATGAAGAGCAATCGCGAAGCCACGCTGGATGGCTTGCGCAGTCAGGCACTGCAGGTGCGTCGCAATCTATGGCGCGCCCTGCACGCGGCTGGCAGCGGTCACGTCGGCGGCTCCTCGTCGGCGGCCGATCTGCTGGCGGCGCTGTACTTTCACCATCTGAACGTGCGTCCCCAGGAGCCGCACTGGCCCGACCGGGATCGATTCGTGCTGTCCAAGGGGCACGCCAACGCGGCGCTGGCCGCGGTGCTCGCGCAGGCGGGCTTCATCCCCACCGATCTGCTCGATCGCTTCTACGGCTTCGAGTCACCGCTGGGCATGCACCCGGACATCAAGGTGCCCGGTGTCGAGATGAGCACCGGTGGTCTGGGGCACGGTCTGTCCATCGGTCTGGGCATGGCGCTGGGCGCGCGTCTGCAGGGCCAGGCGTTTCGCACCGTGGTGATGCTCGGCGACGGTGAGCTGCAGGAGGGCTCGAGCTGGGAGGCGGCGATGACCGCGGCCCACATGCGGGTCTCGAACCTCACCGTGATCCTCGACTACAACAAGATCCAGCAGAGCGGCTCGCTGGGCGAGATGCTCGATCTGGAGCCGGTCGTGGACAAGTGGCGGGCGTTCGGTTGGGCGGTGCGCGAGATCGACGGGCACGACATGGAGCAGGTGGTCGACGCTCTCGATGCGCTGCCGTTCGATACCGATCGCCCGTCGGCGATCGTTGCCCACACCATCAAGGGCAAGGGGGTGAGCTTTGCCGAGAACACCCACCTGTGGCACAGCAATGACGTCACCGACGAGGTCTATGCGCGGGCCATGAGCGAGCTGGGAGAAGCATCATGAGCGGCGCGGACAGCGATACCCAGCCCGAATGGCTGGCGCGGTGCCAGAATCAGTCACGCTTGGCCTTCGGTCTGGCGGTTACCGAGATGGCGCGTCGCGATCCGCGGGTGGTCGCGATCTCGGCTGACACCATCGATCTCATCGGTCTACGCGGCATGCTCACCGAGATGCCGGAGCGGGTCCTCGAGGCCGGCATCGCCGAGCAGAACGCGATGGGCATGGCGAGTGGTCTGGCCACCACCGGCCTGCACCCCTTCGTGTGCGGCTACGCGCCTTTCATCACCGCGCGCTCGATGGAGCAGCTGCGCAACGATGTCGCCTACGCCAATCAGCGGGTGGTGATCGGCGCCGCGGCCAGCGGCATATCGCTGGGTGTCGCCGGTGGTACCCACCACGCGGTCGAGGACCTGGCGCTGCTGCGCTCCTTCCCGAACATGACCGTGGTGGTGCCGGCCGATGCCGCGCAGGCCTGGCATCTGACCCGGGCAACCGCGGACATCGATGGTCCGGTGTATGTGCGTCTCGGTGGACGGGTCGCCGAGGCACCGGTGACGCCGCCGGAGGGCGGTGCGCGCATCGGCCGCGCCGACGTGCTGACCACAGGTGACGACGTGACCATCATCGCCTGCGGCTGCATGGTGGAGATGGCCCTGAGCGCGGCGCGTACGCTGGCCGCCGACGGGGTCGGCGCGCGGGTGGTGAACATGCATACCATCAAGCCGCTGGACCGCGACACCGTGCTGGCCGCCGCCGAGCAGACCCGTGGCATCGTCACCGCCGAGGAGCATCACCTCAGCGGTGGGCTGGGTGGCGCGGTGGCCGAGCTGCTGGCGATCGAGCGACCGACGCGTATGCGCATGGTCGGCGTGCCGGACGAGTTCGCCGTCGTCGGGCCCACGCCGAAGGTGCGTGAGCGTCACGGCCTGAGCGCGGCGCACATCGAGCGCGCCTGTCGGGCACTGTTGGATTGAGCGGCGTGGCGCCGCGAGCAGCTCGGAGTCGGGCATGGATCTGAATCTGCGTGGCAAGCGCGCGCTGGTCACCGGCGGCACCAAGGGCATCGGCCGCGCCATCGTCGAGCAGCTCGCCGCCGAAGGCTGCGACGTGGCCTTGTGCGCTCGCGATGCCGCCGGTGTGGCGCAAGCCGTGGCCACGGTCGAAGCCCACGGCGTACGTGGCTACGGCGAGGCCCTGGACGTCAGCGACCGCGGGCGTCTGCAGAGCTTCGTCGGCGCCGGGGCGCAGGCGCTGGGTGGCCTGGACGTGGTGGTCTGCAACGTCAGCGCGCTGGCCATGCCGAACACCGAGTCGGCCTGGCGACAGGGTCTGGAAGTGGACATCCTCGGCACGGTCAACGCGGTGGACGCGGCCCTGCCGCATCTACGCGCCTCGCGGGCCGGCTCGGTGGTGGTCATCTCCAGCACCGCGGCGCTCGAGATCTACGCGGGTCTGCGTGCCTACAACTCGGTAAAGGCCGCGCTCATTGCCTACGTGGCCGGTCTCAGCCAGGAGCTCGCCAGCGAAGGGATTCGGGTCAACGCCGTGTCCCCGGGCTCGATCTATTTCGACGGTGGCTTGTGGCAGCAGATCGAACGCAACGATCCCGACCGCTACGCCAGCGCGGTCAAGGGCACCGCGATGGGTCGGCTCGGCCGGCCCGAGGAAATCGCGCGCACCGTGGCCTTCGTCGCCAGCCCCGCGGCCAGCTTCATGACCGGCTCGAACGTGGTCGTCGACGGTGGCCTGACCCGACGTATCGACTACTGAGCGCCCGCGCGCCGCCTCGACCAGCCCCGAGTCATCCCCATCTTTGGAGTCATACATGTCGCGACTGAAATTCGGCGCCTTCCTGGCCCCACACCATCCCATCGGTGAGAACCCGATGCTGCAGTTCCAGCGTGATATCGCGCTGGTCGAGCATCTGGAACGTCTGGGATACGACGAGTTCTGGTGCGGAGAGCATCACTCCAGCGGCTGGGAGATGATCGCATCTCCGGAGATGTTCCTGGCGGCCGCCGGTCAGCGTACCCAGCGTATCCGGCTCGGCACCGGTGTGATCTCGCTACCGTATCACCACCCCTTTCACGTCGCGCAGCGTATGGTGCAGCTCGACTGGATGACCGGGGGACGGGCGATCTTCGGCTCGGGGCCGGGCGCGCTGGCCTCCGATGCGCACACCCTGGGTGTCGACCCGATGCTGTTGCGCGATCGACAGGACGAGGCCATAGGCATCATCAAGCGGTTGTTCGCCGGCGAGCGGGTCAGCGCGAAGAGCGACTGGTTCAATCTCAACGACGCGGCCCTGCAGCTGCTGCCCATGCAGGAGCAGATGCCGTTCGCGGTCGCCTCCCAGATCAGCCCCTCCGGTATGACCCTGGCGGGCAAGCACGGCATCGGCATCATCTCCATCGGCTCGCTGTCCAGCGAGGGTCTCGCCTCGCTCGCGCAGCAATGGTCGTTCGCCGAGCAGTCGGCGCAGCAGCACGGCAAGGTGGCCGACCGTGGTCAATGGCGTGTGCTGATGTCCTGGCACATCGCCGAGAGTCGCGAGGCGGCACGTGAGCAGGCACGGGACGGTCTGTTCCGACACCACAACGAGTACATCACCGGCACCTTGCAGCGGCCCGGCGCGCGGCCGTTCAAGACACCCGACGAGGCGGTGGACAAGATGGCCTTCGCCGAGGGATCGGCCGCCGTGATCGGCACGCCGGACGATCTGGTGGCACGGATCAAGGAGGTGCTGGCGGTGTCGGGCGGCTTCGGCACGGTGGTCGGATTCGTGCACGACTGGGCGAATCCGGAGAACACCCTGCGCAGCTACGATCTGGTGGCCCGCTACGTGATACCGGAGATCAACGGCTATCTGGATGGTCTGCGTCGCTCGCAGCGTTTCGTCAGCGAGAACCGGGAGTATTTCGACCGGGCACGAGAGGCGGTGATGTCGAAGATCATGGCCAACGAGCAGGCGGCCGAGGCGCTGAAACACACCCGCTCGCCGATGTTGGCCGCCTCCTCGAGCAACGTGCCGGAGCTGGGCACGCCAAAGACGCGATCCGGGTCCTGAGCGTGCCGGGGGACGGGCCGGGCGGCGCCGGGTACGGCGGCGCTCCGAGCCTGCTCGCGGTTCGTGCACGATGCGCGCGTACAATGCCGGGAACAGCCCTGGGAGCCGAAGATGTCCGCCGTGAGCCCGATGCCACCGATCGATTATCAGACCGAGCCGAGCGCCTATCGTCACTGGCGGTTGTCCTTCGATGGCCCGGTTGCCACCTTGAGCCTCGACATCGACGAGGCGGGTGGGCTGCGGCCGGGCTACACGCTGAAGCTGAACAGCTACGATCTAGGTGTGGACATCGAGCTGCACGATGCCTTGAATCGGATCCGTTTCGAGCACCCCGAAATCCGCAGCGTGATCATCACCGGTGGCAAGGACAGGGTGTTCTGCTCCGGTGCCAACAT
>JAGRHX010000978.1 GCA_020444775.1 Gammaproteobacteria bacterium | reverse complement strand
TAGGCCAAGGCATTCCCAGAGGTCGAACTCTCCCACATGCTGGTGGACAACGCGGCGATGCACCTGGTGCGCAACCCCAAGCAGTTCGACGTGATGGTCACGACCAACATGTTCGGTGACATCCTGTCCGATCTGACCTCGATGCTCACCGGGTCGATCGGCATGCTGGCCTCGGCCTCACTGGACGAGTCCGGACGTGGTCTGTACGAGCCCAGTCACGGTGCGGCGCCGGACATCGCCGGTCAGGGGGTCGCAAACCCGCTCGCCACCATCCTCTCGGTCGCCATGATGCTTCGCTACTCGTTGAACGAGCCCGAGCTGGCCGACCGGCTCGAGACCGCCGTCGCGAACACGCTCGAGGCGGGCTATCGGACAGCTGACATCGTCCAGGGTGACGAGAGCTCGATTGGCACCGCGGCAATGGGCGACGCGGTGGTGCAGGCGCTCGAGAGCCTGTACGCCGGGGCCGACTGACACGCCGGCCACGCGTCCGCCGCGGTGGTGGCGGACGCGGTGGGACGCTCGGCGCAGGTCGGCGGGGCCGCGATCCGCGGCCGGCGCCGACCGCGGCCCGCCCGGGCAGGTCGGGGCGAGGCCTGCGTTCGCGGCGGTACGCTTCACATCCGCAGCACGACGCCGATAAGTTCGTTGACGGGCCCGCGACGGGCCACGGCCACGGCCGCCTGCTCGACAGGAATGGAAATCTCCCGCAGGCTCGGTCAGGACCTTGCTTCGAGCGTGGGGACTGAAGCTGGCGGCGATGCTGCCGACACTGTGGGACGAATACGCGTGAGTATTTCCCATGCCCGCGCACTGCACCTGCCGGGCGCCGCGCACGAGTCTCGGCCAGCGACTGCACCCAACCCTGTGCAGAACGTGGAGATTTTGGTAAAAGACTTTCCCTGGGCTATATTTAAGCATTAAACATAAAGCATCTTCTTATGTTTCGGGAGGTGCAAGCACAGACTGGCCCGGCGACTGGTCCAGAGCCTGATCCCCAGAGCCTGATCCCGGGAAGCGGCGGCCCGCACGTGGGCAAATCAACCATCAAGGGCGTTCGCGCATGCGCGGGCGATAATTCTGGACACGGTACGCTTGACCGTGCTGAGGCGATTGCGGACATGAAGCGAATTCCCGCCTGGTTCGGACGTAAAGTCCTGGTATATGCCATCGTTGTGACGCCTCTGGTCGCGCCACCAGTGGCTCGTGCACTCGGTCTGGGCCCCATCGAGCTGACCTCGAAGCTCAACGAGCCATTCGATGCGCGTGTGCCGCTACGCCGTGTCGGTGCCAACGAGCTGGAGGAGCTGACCGTCAAGCTCGCCGACGAGGCGCAGTTCCGACGGGCTGGCGTGGAGCGCACCTTCTTGCTGACCAAGCTGCGCTTCGAAGTCGTCAGTACTGGCGCTTCGTCCGGCTACATCCGCATCACCACCCATGACCCGGTTCCGGAGCCCTATCTGAGTTTCCTGGTCGAAGCCTTGTGGCCGCGCGGCCGGGTGGTCCGCGAGTACGCCGTGCTGCTGGATCCGCCCGTGTACGGGGCCGCGATCGCCAGCAGCAGCCGCGACAAGGTCAAGAACCTGGTCGAGCGCGAGCCGACGCCGATTGGCGGCACGCCCGCGACCCTGCAGCCTGCGCCACCCGCGCCGCGCGCCATGACCCAGACCGCGTCCGGCCGCGCGTCCACCGGCTATCGACCTCAATACGGTCCGGTACGCCAGGGCGAGACCCTGTGGGGCATCGCCAGTGCAGTCGCGCCGACCACCGCGATCAGCGTTCAGCAGATGATGCTCGCCATACTGCGTGCCAATCCCGACGCATTCGTCCTTGACAATGTCAATGCGCTGCGTGCGGGTAGCGTGCTGCGGATCCCCGACGCCGACGAGGTGCAGAGCTTGGTGCAGGGCAATGCGCTGGCCGAGGTCAAGCGTCACCAGGCGGTCTGGGAGGAGTATCGGCAGAGTATTACCGGTGGTGTCGCCACGGCACGTCCCGCGGGCGCTCGAGAGAGCGCCACCGCAGGTGGCACTGCGGGTGGCGACATGCAAGCCTCCAGTGGCGCGTCGAGCACCGGGTCCACGCCGGCCATGCCGTCGAGCAGCGAGGCCACGGATCCACTCCAGGCGTTGCTCGGTGGTGCCGGGCAAGCGTCCGCCCCTGGTGCCGAGTCGGCTGTTGGTGGGGCCGCCGACGACAAGCTGAACATCCTCGGCGGCGAGCGTACGCAAGCGACCGATGAGCAACTGAGCACCTTGCGCGAGCAGCTCACCCTGGCGTCTGAGGAGGCCGACGCACGTCAGCGTGAGAACGACGAGCTGAAGTCGCGTCTGGACGAGGCGGAATCGCTGATCGGTGACCTTCAACGTCTGGTCGATCTGCGTAACGCCGAGCTCGCCACCCTTCAGGAGGAGCTCAGCGAGCG
>JAGRHX010000977.1 GCA_020444775.1 Gammaproteobacteria bacterium | reverse complement strand
ACAGGGATCCTCCCAGGATGCTTCTAGGCGGTTCAGCTGGTCATGCTTCTCCGGCCCGCAGGCGCTCTCGAGGAAATAGTCGACGACCCGCATCAGGTGCCAGCCGTACTTGCCTGCTACCGAGACGCAGTACTTGTCGTGCTCCTTCAGCTTCGCGCAGAGCTGCTCGAATTCGTCGAACGTGGTTGGAATGCTGAGGCCGAGGTCATCCATGATGTCCTTGCGGAACCAGAACCCCATGCCGCGAGCCCGGAACGGAACGCCGTAGGTCTTTCCGTCGACGGTGACGCGGTCGAGTGTCCAAGGAGCGACAAGATCCTTCCAGCCATATTCTGCATAGTAATCCTCCAGCGGACGAACCTGGCCGGCATTGATGAACGGACCGGAGATCGTGCCGCCCCACAGGAAAAAGGCATCCGGCGGATCACCGCTCGCCATCGACGTCCGCAGCACATCCGGATAGACCGCAGCACCGCTACCCGCGGTGTTTTCGATGACCACATCTATGTCGGGGTGGGCCTCTTCGTAGGCGGCTTCGACCGGTGCCCACCGCTCCGACATTGCCGCGTCGAAGGTTGAAAAAACGCGGAGCTTTGTCTTGTCCTGTGCGTCGGAGGGCGTTGCGACGAGTATGCCCGCCACTGCCGCAGCCGCCAGTATCGCTTTATTCATCGGAATTCACTCCCCTTTATCGGCCCCTCTTGCGAACCACGCGCTGTGATCATGACCTCATCATACCACAAAGACAACGGGCTGCTAGCCCGTGGGAACGTAAAAGCTGGATCTACTGTTGGCCGAGTGGAGCACCGCGTGACCAAATGCGCGAGGGTCACCGGCACGTTGGCGCTGACGTCGACGATCCACACCTCGGGATGGTAGTCCCGTTGTCAGTCGAGTTAGGGCAACCAATAACCGAGAGGTTCGCGGTAACCGAAGGGTTCGCGGCGAGCCTTGGCAGCATGTGCAGCGTCGACCATCTCGCCAAGAACGTCGCGCCCGCCATGGGCACGGTGCTGGTGTCAGACCGCGCCTAGCCGAGTTATCAAGGCCCGTATGGATGTTGGCAAAGGCCGGACGCTGGCGCCACTGGCACGGCGTACGGAAGTCCGACGCGGGTCCGGCAACTCATCGGTCATTATGCCAGTCACCCCTCACCTCGGACGGCAGTCGCGGCGGCAGGGAAGATTCACATGTTGGGCGTGGGGAACGCCGACGAGGAAACTGGAGGACCTAGCGCCGCCGGCGTGGAGCCTTCGCCGTAGCATACAAATCAGCGGCCCGGGTAAGGTGGGCCAGCATTGCGGCAGCGGCACCCTCGACATCATGGGCAGCAATGCGCTCGACGATCTGTTGATGTTCCACCAAAGTCTTCAACTCCCGTCCCTCCTTTCGGACAAGACCGACATGATATTCGAGTAGCCACTCGAACATGGCTTCGCTGACCGCCCCGAAGATCGGGTTTCCCGATACGCCTGCGATGCTTCGGTGGAACGCGATGTCGGCCCGCAGAAAT
>JAGRHX010000976.1 GCA_020444775.1 Gammaproteobacteria bacterium | reverse complement strand
CGGCTCGTTCTACGACCGGATGGGCCGGGTCGAATGCTGGAACTCGGTCATGGACGAGAACCGATACATGGTCCGTAAGTGGAACGAGTTCATCGCTGCCTGATCCGGCGTCCCGGCGACGGCCTGAGCGCTGGCTTGCGCCGCGCTCAGGCCCGCTGATGATTGGTGTCTGGCCGTGCTCGAGGCCGGTCCATCGATGTGCCATCACCGAGACCGCGCGTGGCTGGTGAGCTCGCGCGCGCCATTCATTCCGTCTCCGGCCGTATGAGATTGACTCGCTATCTGCAGATTCTGCCACTGTGCCTGGTGCTCGTGGTGTTCCTCCTCGTGCCGGTCGGGTTGATCGGCGTGGTCAGCTTCTGGGATTACACCGAGTTCGCGCTGATCCCCGATTTCGTGTGGACCAACTATCAAGAGCTGCTCGAGTCCTCGGTCACCTACAGGATCTATCTATCGACCCTCAAGTTCACCGCGCTCACGTGGTTGTTCACCCTGCTCATCGGCTTCACGGTGGCGTACTTCCTCGCCTTCCATGTCGGCTCGCTGAAATGGCAGATCGCGCTGTTCCTGCTCTGCACGATCCCGTTCTGGACCTCGAACATCATCAGGATGATCGCCTGGATCCCGGTGCTCGGACGCAACGGGCTCGTCAATCAGGGACTTCTGACGATCGGGTTGATCGACGAGCCGCTCGAGTGGCTGCTGTTCTCGGACTTCGCGGTTGTGCTCGCCTTCGTGCATCTGTACACGCTGTTCATGGTCGTGCCGATCTTCAACTCCATGATGCGTATCGACCGCGCCGTGATCGAGGCGGCCTATGACGCTGGTGCCGGTACCTGGCGTACGCTGTGGCATGTGATCGTGCCGCTGTGCAAGCCGGGTATCGCGATAGGCACGATCTTCGTCGTCACCCTGGTGATGGGCGATTTCGTGACGGTGCAGATGATGTCGGGCGGGCAGAGCGCCTCCGTCGGGGTCGCGATCAACAATCAGCGCGCGCTGCTGCAGTATCCCGCCGCGGCCGCCAATGCAATCGTCCTGCTGGGCGTCGTGCTGCTGATGGTCGCGGCGCTGATGCGTGTCGTCGACGTGCGAAAGGAGCTCTAGACCATGCCCGTGCGACGCCGTGGCTTCGGCAAGCTGCTACTGGCCCTGTTCTTCGCGGTGTTCGTGATCTTCCTGTATGGCCCGATCATCGCGGTCGTGGTCCTGTCATTCCAGGGACCGGACGGTGGTCTGACCTTTCCGATGCGCGGTTTCTCGCTGCACTGGTTCTTCGACCTGTTCCGCGAGCAGATGGTCGGTGACTTCAAGGCGTCCTTCACGCGCTCTTTGACGCTCGCCTTGCTGGTCACGGTCTTGACCGTGTGCATCTCGCTTGCCGCTGGCCTCGCCTTCAGACGTCCGTTCAGGGGCGCAACCTTGTTGTTCTACCTGACGGTGACGAGCTTGATCGTGCCGTCGATCCTGATAACGCTGGGTATCGGTCTGATGTTCGACCAGGCCGGCTTCGAGCCCCGCTGGTACACCTCCGGGCTCGGCGCCCATCTCACCTGGACCTTGCCGTTCGGTCTGCTCATCATGTTCGCGGTCTTCA
>JAGRHX010000005.1 GCA_020444775.1 Gammaproteobacteria bacterium | reverse complement strand
CGTTGGGGTCGACGTTGGGGTCGACATGGGGGGGGTCACCTCCGTTCCATAAAGATGTCGCCGCTGGACAACACGTGGCAGCGCCACAGTGGCGGCAGTATCGTGGTCGAGCCGCTCTCCTCGATCACCGCCGGTCCGACCACCTCGCGATCGCGTGGTAGCCGCACGCGGTCATAGACGGGCACATCTTGGTGCCATCCTCCGAAGTACACGGCCCGGCTGGCGATGCGGGCATCGGCAAGCTCGCCGCTTACCGGCCAGGCGGGCAATGCCGGCTTGCTGACCCGGCCGATGGCGGCGACTCGAAAGGTCACCACCTCGGTGGCAGCGTCACTGCGATGACCGAAACGCCGCTCGTGCACGTCATGGAAGGCCGCCTCCAACGCATCACGGGTGGTGATCGTCGACGGCACGTCGACCTCGAGCTGCCAGCTCTGGCCAAGGTAGCGCATGCCGACTGCCCGTGTCGTGAAGATCTGATCTGCATCGACACCTTCAGCGATCAGATTGGCACGGCCCTCTTGCTCGATCTCGGCAAAAACATTCTCGATGTCGGCGAAATCGGCGTTGCGGGTCTGCATCGCATGGGTGCGGCTGTAGTCCTGACGGATATCGGAGATCAGCGAGCCGAAGGCGGCGAAGTTACCTGGCCCCATCGGCACCAACGCTCGTGTGATCTCGAGCTCGTCGGCGATGAAGGCCGCATGCATGGGACCGGCGCCACCGTATGGGCAGAGCACGAAGTCCCGCGGATCGTAGCCTTTGGCGATCGAGATCTGCTTGATGGCACTGACCATGCGCGCGACCGCAATCTGTACGATACCGTCGGCGAGTTGTAGCGCGTCGAGACCGAGCTTTTCCTGAATTGGCTTGAGGGCCGCGAGCGAACGCTCGCGATCGAGAGTGATACGGCCGGCGAGGCGAGTGCCCGGATCCAAGCGCTGCAGCACCAGGTTGGCGTCGGTAACGGTGGGCTCGAGTCCGCCCTGGCCGTAGCAGGCCGGGCCCGGGTCTGCGCCGGCGCTCTGCGGTCCCACCATCAATATGTCGCCGCGGTCGAGCCAGGCGATCGATCCGCCGCCAGCGCCGACCGCGTTGATCTCGATCTGCGGCGTCCTGTTCGAGTGGCCGGCGATGGTCTGTTGCTCGGTGACCGGTACCTGAAGGTTCTCGATCAGGCAGACGTCGGTGGAGGTGCCGCCCATGTCACAGGTGATGAGATTCTCATGGCCCGTCAGCCAGCCCAGATGCAGTGTCGCAGCGACACCGCCGGCCGGACCGGATAGAACGGTGCCCACTGGCAGTCGGGTCGCGCGGCTGGCCGTCGAGACACCGCCGTTCGAGGTCATGATGTAGATCTCGCGACCGAAGCCCTGCTGTTGCAGCCGACTCTGCAGGCTGCCCAGATAGCGCGCCATCAGCGGCCCGATGTAGGCGTTCAATGCCGCGGTCGAGAAACGGTCGTACTCACGCATTTGCTGCAGCACCTCGGAAGATGCGCAGACGAACAGCTCCGGGCGCATCTCGCGCACGATGTCGGCGGCGCGCCTCTCGTGAGCGGGATGGACATAGGAATGAATGAAACAGACCGCGACTGCATCGCCCGGCTGGGCGTCCATCGCCTCGACACTCTGGCGCACCTGCGCCTCGTCGAGCGGCAACCGCACGCTACCATCGTAGTGCAGCCGCTCATCGATCTCGAGCACACGCAGCCGGTCGACGATCGGCGGCTGCTTCAGCGCCTTGATGTCATACAGCTGGGTGCGGTTGGTTCGAGCGATCTCCAACACATCGCGGAACCCGCGGGTCACCAGCATCCACACCTTGGCGCCGCGGCCCTGCAGGATCGCGTTGGTGCCGATGGTGATGCCGTGCACGAAGCGGTCGATGTCGCCTGGTGCAACGCCGAGGCCTTGGATCGCGTCGATCACGGCTGCCGTCGGGTCAGCCGGCGTCGACGGCGCCTTGGCATAGGTGACCTGCCCTTTCGCATCGTCGTATGCGACGGCGTCGGTGAAGGTACCGCCAACGTCCACTCCTACCCACAGCATCAGCCCGTTCTCCTGTGTGGTCGACACCGGCCGCAAGCGCCTGGCGAGCGCTTCACGTCGAAGGTGCTTGCGGCTTGCGAGAGTTGCCTCCCTCGTCGCCTATCAGACGCAGCGGCAAACGGGTGGCGGATTCGATTGTCATGCTGCAGTCGGGCAGTGTGACCCATCGGCCGATCGTGTCAATCCCGTGAACGCGTGGCCGGCCCGGGTCAGTGGTTTCGATTGGTGGCACCGCCGTCCACCGTCACCACCGTGCCGCTGACATACCCGGCCCGCCCAGACGCCATGAAGACCACGACGTCGGCGACCTCCGCGGCCGTACCCATACGGCCAAACGGCAGGTTCATCTGCGCCTCGAACTCGCGCCAGCGATCCTCGGTGCCGTATTTTTGCTGGCTCCAGGCGCGCAACATCGTACTGGCACGATCGGTCGCCGTCAGTCCGGGGTTGACCGCCAGAACCCGAACGCCGAAGTCAGTCGAACGCGCACCGAGCGCCCGGCTGAAGGCCATCAGGCTGGCGTTGCCGCTGCTGCCGAGGATGTACATCGGGTTCATCCGCTCACCCGAGTTGCCGACCACGTTGACAATCACGCCCGAGCCTCGCGTCTTCATCTGTCCGTAGTAGGCGCGGCACAGGTTGATGAAGCCGAACACCTTGAGATCCCACGAGCTGCGCCAGGTCTGCTCATCGATCTCGTCGAGCTCGCCGGCCGGGTTCGAGCCGGCATTGTTGACCACGATGTCCACATCCGCACAGGCAGCGAACAGGGCTTGTTGGTCATGCGCGCGGGACAGGTCGACGGCGTGCGTCTCGACGGCGACGTTCGCCGAGCGGCGGATCGCGGCGGCCGTGTCGGCCAGCCCCTCGGCGCCGCGGGCCGCCAGATGCAGGTTGCAGCCCTCGCGCGCCAGCGCCTCGGCAACGGCGCGGCCGATGCCCTTGCTGGCGCCGGTCACGAGCGCGGTCTTGCCATCAAGCTCCAGATTCATGTGTGCTCCTCGTTGGCTCTTGCGACAGCGGCTCGAACGATCAGCGGCGCCCGCGAGCGGGCGGCCGGGCGTCAGCTCGGAGAATGGGCTGGAGCGGAAGCGCGCGACCCGCCGTGACGGGGCCATCGGCCCTTGCATCATAGATTGAAAAGCTTCAGCGCATTGTCGCGCAGCACCTTGCGCTTGGCGCCGTCGCGCCACTCGATCTCCGCAATGTCCGCCATTGCTCGTTCAGGGTCGACCACCGGCCAGTCCGTGCCGAACAGCACCTTGTCCTGGCCGAAGGTGTTCATGTAATGCCGGGTCGCCTCCGGCCAGTGCTTCGGCGCGTAGGCATCCAGTCCGATGTAGACATTCGGATGCTTCCAGGCGACCGAGATCATCTCCTCGTACCAGGGGTAGCCAACATGGATGCCGATCAGCTTGAGCGCCGGAAAGTCCATGGCGATCCGGTCCAGGCAGATTGGACGTCCGACGCTGGGCAGCCGCCGGTGCGGGTTGTAGACCAGGCAATGGCCGACCTGCATCATGATGGGAACGTCGAGCTCGCAGCATTTGGCGTAGAACGGGTAGTATTTTGCCGCGTCCGGCGCCTCATCGAACCAGTGCGGATACAGATGCACACCGACAAAGCCAAGCTCGCGTACCGCGTGCTCGACCTCGGCCAGGCTTTCCATGATTCGAGACGGATCGACACCAATCAGCCCTGAGTAGCGATCGGGACGCGCCGCAACCAGACCTGCAATGTATGCAAGCGGCATGTGAGCTGAGCCCTGAATGCGGAGATCGCCCGATCGCTGGGCGACCAAGAAGGATCGCTCTATCCCCGCGCGATCCATCATCTCGACATAGGCCTCGGCGCTCACGCCATCTCGGTACTGGGGCTTCACGCGCACCTTCTCGCGGAAGTCCATGTCGGTCGACATCCAACCGTGATCCAGCGCCTCCGGCGTAAAGGCGTTGCAGACGATGTCGATGGCAGCGTAGTCCTCACCTGCGACCTTGGTCATTTGTCGCTCTCCCGATTTCTTGATAGGGCGATTCAAGGCACGACCCTATAGATAGACTGTGAACCTGATTGCCTTTTTCTGCGGCGGTTGGGTACGGTAAGTGGACTGCTTAAACCGCAGTGTATTGTGCATGATCCATGAGCTTTCAGTTCCACGGTTGAGCCAGGAGGATTCGAGTCAATATTACCGAGTGACATGATCAGCGATGCATGCACACTTCCAAAGCGTGCTGCCCGGAATGTCGTGTCGCGCCGAGCATGAATGGGAGTCGCACCAACCTGCGATGCCGGACGCCGGGCTCGGATGACTGAGTCGCGCATCCCGTTAACCGGTCGAGATCGTTTTGCGGCGGGTCCAGTCTCGACCTCGCCGGCCATCCCCTCGGCCTGGGGCTTCTTCTCGAGCGCCTGAACCAGCGCTTCGGTCGAAAAAGCCTTTGGCCTCGAGAGCGTTGAGACGGTCGCGAAACCTGGCCAGGTCATGACGAAGCCAAACGCCGCGCACGCCACTGCCCGAGCTGAAGTATCCGCGCCTTCCCAGTTCGTTGCAGGTGCGCACCTGCCCCGGCGGCCATATCTCCGATCCGGCCGCCTATCCCTACACCAAGCTGCGCGACGGCGTGCGGCTGACCCCGCTTGTGCCCGTGCACTCGGCGAAACGCTGAGCGCCCCAGCGCACTCAGCCGTAGTCTATGGGCGTCGAGTCGCGACCTTCACGGTGCCATTGCCAGTAGCGGTCCTTGATCCGGCTGGAAACAGGTCCCGGACGGTCGTTGCACAAGATGGTGCCGTCGATACGCGACACGGGCATGACACCGCCCGCGGTGGTCGAGGTGAATATCTCGTCCGCCGCGCGCAGCTCGTCGGCACCGATCGGCGCGATCCGCCAGGTGATGCCGAGCTCGTCGCACAGATCGAACACCGTCTGTCGGGTGATGCCCTCGAGCGCGCCGCGATCCGGCGAGATGACCACGCCATCGCGCACCATGAAAACGTTGAAGCCGGGACCCTCGGTCACCCGCCCGTCGCGGTCCAGCAGGATCGCGGTGTCCGCCCCGGCGTCCTCGGCCTCGAACAGCGCCCGCACCATGTCGCCCCAGTGATGGTTCTTGATCGTCGGGTCGACGCTGTCCGGGTCGATACGCGGCGTGCGGGCGATGATCAGATGGCCGCCGCGCGCCTGGATCTCCGGTGACATCACGTCCACCCACGGGATCGCATAGGCATGAAAGCGGTTCTGCATCAGGCTCGGCTTGCGCGGCATGCCCGGCAGCGGCACACCGCGCGTCGCGATCATCGCCACGTAGGCCTCACGCAGACCCGACAGGCGCACGCACTCGGTCAGGATCGACGCCATCGCGTCCCGATCGTACGGCACACGCATGCGCAATCCCGCCATCGAGCGCTGGAAACGGTCCAGATGATGGCCGAGCCGGAAGAACGCGCCGCCCCACACGTGCACCACGTCATAGGTGACATCAGACTTGGCAAAGCCCCAGTCCATGATCGATATCGAGGCCTCGGCGATCGGCACGTAGCGATCGTTGACGAAGGCCACCCCCGCCGACAGATCGACGTCTGAACGGGCCGCCGCCGGGTCCGTGGTGGGCGTTGGCGTGACTGTGCTCATCCGCGGCTGTCCTCCTCGTTGATGTCGTCCCGGGATGTGGCATCCCCCGGGGATGTCGTCCGGCACTGATGCCGTACAAGCAGGCGGCCACACCGGCCAGCGCGCACCCCCAAGGTCCGTTGCCCCTGGGACCGCGCCTGCGCTTGGCCCCGGTTGTTCCCTGAGGCCTGCTCCTCCAACATGCGCATGGGAGCACGCGTAGCCGTTGCCGGGCAAGCCGACGCCCGAGCTCGGCCGACACGTCGTCGCTCGGTACGATCCCAGGCCATGATTGCCGGCACGGCCGGCGGCCCTGCACGAAGAGGTAACAAACATGCACGTGACCGGTCGTTGTTATTGTGGTCGGGTCAGGTACGAGTCGGACGGCGAGCCCATCGCCCGCATGCAATGTCATTGTCGAGAGTGCCAGTATCTCACCGGTGGCGCCCCGAATCTGTTCATGGTGATGCCCGAGGACGGCTTTCGCTATGTGGCCGGCGAAGCCCGCGCCTTCAAACGCAGCGATCTGGAAAGCCCGGTGACCCGTGAGTTCTGTCCCGAGTGCGGCACGCATCTGCTCACGCGTTCACCGAAGCGACCGGGCGCGGTGATCCTCAAGGTCGGCACGCTCGACGACCCCAGCGTCTACCAGGGTCCGCAGGCCGCGATCTTCACCTGCGATCGGCAACCCTGGCACTCGATTCCAGACGGCGTGCCGAGCTACGAGCGCAGGCCCTGAGGCTGGCGGGACCTGACGCCGGCCTGCACCTGGGACGTACGCTCGTCCAGCAAGCCAGCTCCCTATTCGGTGCACACCCGCCCTGATGCGGCGCGGATACGGCGCAGTTGCCGCATGGCGGCACGTTCCGAGCGCGATGCCGCCCTCTTCGGGTGCACAGGCCCCTGCTTTGCACCAACATTGCTCACGCTCGAGAGCATCGGCACACTTAGGGGCTGCGCAGGAACCGGGATGTACACGGTCCGCGCAATGCTGCGCGATCCGGCATGGCACTTGCACAACGCCAGACGCGAAGCCCCGGGGGCGGTCGGCGCGGCGTCACTCGACGCTGCACGAGCAGCCCCCGGCCAACCCGGAGAGAGGAGCCCCATGACGACATCCACCACGAGCGCCGTGCTACGGCGGATATCCAGACGCACGCTGTCCACGCTTGCAGGCTCGGCCCTGCTGGCCGCGTCGTTCGGACTGACCAGCAGCGCCCCCGCCCAAGCACAAGGCACCTTGCGCATCGGCATGACCGCGGCCGACATCCCGGTGTCCTTCGGACAGCCCGACAATGGTTTCGAGGGATTCCGTTTCATGGGCCTGATGGTCTATGACGCGCTGGTGAACTGGGATCTGACCGCGGTCGACCGCCCATCCGGTCTGGTCCCGGGTCTTGCCGAGTCGTGGGCACCGAACCCCGACGATCCGACCAAGTGGACCTTCAAGCTGCGTAAGGGCGCGAAGTTCCACGATGGCTCGGAGTTCAACGCCGACGCGGTGATCTTCAACTTCGACAAGCTGTTCAAGCAGGACGCGCCACAGTACAGCGCCCGTCAGGCCTCACTGGTGAACTTCCGTATCCCGGCGGTCCAGTCCTGGCGCAAGGTCGATGACTACACCGTCGAGTTCCAGCTCAAGGCGCAGGACAGCTTCTTCCCCTATCAGATCTGCTACATCCTGATGGCCAGCCCCACCGGCTGGGAGAAGGCTGGCAAGGACTGGAACGAGTTCGCCAAGCAGCCCTCGGGCACCGGCCCGTGGCGTCTGACCAAGCTGGTGCCGCGTGAACGGGCCGAGTTCGAAGCGTTCAAGGAACACTGGGACGCGGACCGGGTGCCAAAGCTGGACAAGGTCATCACCTTCCCGATACCGGATCCCAACGCCCGCACCAACGCGCTGCTCTCGGGTCAGGTCGACTGGATCGAGGCGCCCGCGCCGGACGCCATCCCGCGTATCAAGCAGCAGGGCTTCGAGATCGTCTCCAATATCTACCCACATGTCTGGCCCTATCACCTGAGCCGGCTGGAAGGCTCGCCCTTCAACGACATCAACGTGCGCAAGGCGGCCAACCTCGCCATCGATCGCGAGGGCATCGTGCAGCTGCTCGGTGGCTATGGCGTGCCGGCCAAGGGTCACGTCACCCCCGGTGACGCCTGGTGGGGCAACCCCAGCTTCGACATCAAGTACGACCCGGACCAGGCTCGTGAGCTGCTCGCCAAATCCGGCTTCGGTCCGGACAAGCCGGCCAAGGTGAAGATCCTGATCTCCGCCTCTGGCTCCGGTCAGATGCTGCCGCTGGCCATGAACGAGTACATCCAGCAGAACCTCAAGGAGGTCGGCATCGAGGTCGAGTTCGAGGTCATGGAGTGGCAGAGCCTGCTGGATCGCTGGCGCGCCGGGGCCAAGTCGCCCGAGTCGCTGGGCGCGCACGCCATCAATGTCAGCTACACCACCCAGGATCCCTACAGCTCCTTCACCCGCTTCCTGCGCAGCGATCTGGCGGCGCCGGCCGGGGTCAACTGGGGCTTCTACTCAGACCCTGAGATGGACGAGCTGCTGAAGAAGGCATCGCTTGCCAGCACCGACGCCGAGCGTGACAAGTGGCTGGGCGAGGTGCACACCAAGGAGGTCAACGAAGCCCTGTTCGTGTGGGTGGTGCACGACGTCGCGCCGCGCGCCATGCACAAGAAGGTCAAGGGCTTCCAGCAGGCCCGCAACTGGTTCCAGTCGCTGACGCCGGTCTACATCGAGCAGTAGCACCGAGCCTCGCGACGCCGCACGGATGCCCGTGCTGACACGGACCGGGTCACCGCCCGGTCCGTGTCGGTCCGCCCACACCCGAAGCCGATCCGCCTGACTGGATCCGGCCCGATTGGATCCGCGCTGGTCGCGTCCGAGTAGCGGGCGTGACCGGTCCCTTCGCCGACCTGCTCGAGACCCGTTCATGACCGCGTACATACTCCGGCGCCTGCTCTACGTGATTCCCATCGCCTTCGGTGTCACGGTGCTGGTCTTCTCCCTGGTGCACCTCGCGCCCGGCGACCCGCTCAACGCGGTGGTCGCGCCGGACGCGCCCGCCGAGGTGGTGGAGCAGCTCAAGAAGGCCTACGGTTTCGACAAGCCACTACCCGTGCAGTACGCGATCTGGGTCGGACGCGCGCTCACCGGCGATCTGGGCACCTCGGTCGCGACCGGTCGCTCGATCGCCGACGCCCTGGTCGTGGCCGTGCCCAACACCCTGCTGCTGGCGGTCGGTGGCAGTCTGGTCGGCTTCACCCTGGGCTGCCTGCTCGGTGGTATCGCCGGCTACTACCAGGGCACCTGGATCGACAAGCTCGCCACCTCGATCGCAATCACCGGGGTCAGCGTGCCGCACTACTGGCTCGGTATCGTCCTGGTCATCGTCTTCGCCGTGGAGCTGAACGTGCTACCGGCGATGGGCATGGGTCCGGGCGGTTCACAGGCCTTTGCCTTCGACGCCGTGCACCTCAAGCATCTGCTGCTGCCGGTCATCACCCTGTCGGTGATTCCGATGGGTATCGTCACCCGCACCATGCGCGCCTCGATGGCCGAGATCCTCAATCAGGAGTTCGTCCAGACCCTGCGTGCCAAGGGCCTGCGCAACTGGCAGGTGCTCAGCCACGTGGTCAAGAACGCGGCGCCCACGGTGCTCGCGGTGATGGGTCTGCAGCTCGGTTATCTGATGGGCGGTTCGATCCTGGTCGAAACCGTCTACTCCTGGCCGGGCACCGGCTTTCTGCTCAACGACGCGATATTCCGCCGCGACATCCCGCTGCTGCAGGGAACCATCCTGGTGCTGGCGATGTTCTTCGTGGTCCTCAACCTGGCCGTGGACATCCTGCAGAGCCTGCTGGATCCACGCATGACCCGGAGCTGAACAAGGTGGCACAGCGAATCACCGGCGCCGACTCCCTCGACCCGCGCACGCGCACGGGCGCCATCATGGATCCGGCCGCCGCGGCCAGCATCGACGCGGCCCAGGTCGCGGCCCGCTCACGCGGCTACTGGCAGACCGTGCTGCTGCGACTGCGTGACGACAAGGTCACCATCGCCTGTTTCATCGTGCTCGCGCTGATCGTGCTGTCGGCGGTGTTCGCCGACCAGCTCGCGCCCGCCGACCCATACAAGGCCAGCATGCTCAAGCGGCTCAAGCCGATCGGCACCGAGGGCTATCCACTGGGCAGCGACGAGCTCGGCCGCGACATGCTCTCCAGGCTGCTCTACGGTGGCCGGCTGTCGCTGTACATGGGCATCATCCCGGTGGTCTACGCGTTGTTCATCGGTGGCACGCTCGGCCTGGTCGCTGGCTTCGTCGGCGGTCGGGTCAACATGCTGGTGATGCGCACCATCGACATCTTCTACGCGTTTCCATCGGTGCTGCTGGCGGTCGCCATCTCCGGCTCGCTGGGCGCCGGGGTCACCAACGCCATCGTCTCGCTGACGGTGGTGTTCATCCCGCCGATCGCGCGTATCACCGAGAGCGTGACCACCCAGGTCCGCACCCTGGACTTCGTCGAGGCGGCGCGCGCGAGTGGCGCCGGCACCTTCACGATCATCCGCGTGCACGTGCTCAGCAACGTGCTCGGACCGGTGTTCATCTATGCCACCAGCCTGATAAGCGTCAGCATCATCCTCGCTGCCGGGCTCAGCTTTCTGGGTCTGGGCACCGAGCCGCCCGAGCCCGAGTGGGGTTTGATGCTGAACACCTTGCGCCAGTCCATCTATGTCAACCCATGGGTAGCGGCGCTGCCCGGTGTGTTGATCTTCTTCACCTCGCTCAGCTTCAACCTGATGAGCGACGGTCTGCGCAGCGCCATGGACGTACGGATGTGAGCAGCGTGAACACCAGGCAGCAGGCTGTGCAGACCCGCAGCGCCGAGGAGCCGCTGCTCGCGGTACATGATCTACGCAAGCACTTCCCGGTGACCGGCGGCGTGCTCAATCGAACCATCGCGAAGGTCCAGGCGGTCGATGACATCAGCTTCGAGGTCCTGCCCGGGGAGACCCTCGGCATCGTCGGCGAATCGGGCTGTGGCAAATCGACCACGGCGCGGCTGTTGCTGCACCTCATCCGTCCGGACTCGGGCAGCATCCGCTTCATGGGTCGCGAGGTCGGCGGCGCGATGCCGCTACGCGAGCTGCGTCGTCAGGCACAGATGGTCTTCCAGGATTCCTACTCCTCGCTGAACCCGCGTCTGCCCATCGAGGACACCATCGCCTTCGGGCCCGGCGTGCACGGTGTATCCAAGCGCGAATCGCGGCAGCGCGCGAGAGAGATCCTCAGCCAGGTCGGGCTGGATCCCGCGCTGTTCATCCGCCGC
Source organism: Gammaproteobacteria bacterium (assembly GCA_020444775.1). Next base: position 104 of record JAGRHX010000005.1, on the reverse strand, counting down.
TACCCACACGAGCTGTCCGGCGGCCAGCGCCAGCGCATCAACATCGCCCGGGCGCTCGCCATCCAGCCGCGTCTGCTGTTGCTGGACGAGGCGGTTTCGGCGCT
>JAGRHX010000975.1 GCA_020444775.1 Gammaproteobacteria bacterium | reverse complement strand
AACGGGTCTGGTGGCCGAAGTGCACACCAGCCTCCAACATGTCACGCATCGTGACGTTGGCCATGTCTGACTCCACTGATTGTGTATGGGTTGGGCCTCCACATATCCCGCAGGTCAACCCGGTGGTGCTCTGAAGGACTCGCTGGCTGCGATTCCGACGAGTCCGACGAGTGTCCACCCGGCACCCGGACGTGCGTGACGATATGTGTGCGGATTGAACGAGCGCGGCGCCCGACGTCTGCCCGGTGCACCGCCCTCGCGTTGGCCGATGCCGACCACCTGGGCGCGATCCGCGCCGGTCAGGCCGACTCTCGACGCACGTGCCGCCCGCCTCGGAACATCGTCCGTTCGAAGCGCCGAAGGATTGCGACACGCGGGCGCGGTTTATAGCATAGCCCCCTTTTTCCGGCAACGCCCTGGCGCCGATGCGGGTAGACTTCCGCAGCCATGACGCCCCTCGCGGCGTCCGACCACCGCCTCCCGATGCATCGTCTGCGCATTGGGATTCCGAGCGTATTCAACCCGGGAGTATTCATTCCGAGAGCATTCATTCCGGGAGTATTCAATGAGGCCTGCCGCGAAGTGTCGCCGTGTCCGCATCCGCACGCGACCGGGCCGCCCATCGACTGGACAAGCGAGTGTCACGAACAATCCACATCAAGACCAACGACGAGATCGACAAGATGCGGCTGGCCGGCCGACTGACCGCGGAGGTTCTCGATATGATCGGCCAGCACGTCCGCCCGGGCGTGACCACCGGCGAGCTCGACGAGATCTGTCACAGACACATCACCGAGGTCCAGCAAGCGATCCCCGCGCCATTGAATTACCATGGCTTCCCGCGCTCGATCTGCACCTCGGTGAACCACCAGGTCTGCCATGGCATTCCCGGAGATCGGGTTCTCAAGGAAGGTGACATCGTCAACATCGACGTCACGGTGAAGAAGGACGAGTTCCATGGGGATTCGAGCCGCATGTTCGTGGTCGGCGAGGGCACTGTCGCCGGCAAGCGTATCTGCAGGCTCAGCTACGAGTGCATGCGCATCGGGATCGAGATGGTGCGACCCGGTCTCCACCTCGGCGACATAGGCTTTGCCATCGCACAGCACGCCGAGCGGCACGGCTGCTCGGTGGTCCGGGAATACTGCGGCCACGGCATCGGCCGTGGTTTTCACGAGGATCCCCAGGTGCTGCACTACGGCAAACCAGGCACTCGGGAACGCCTCGAGCCGGGAATGACCTTCACCATCGAGCCGATGATCAACCTGGGCAAGCGCCACATCAAAGCGCTCAAGGATGGCTGGACCGTGGTCACCAAGGACCGCAGCCTGTCCGCGCAGTGGGAGCACACGGTGCTGGTGACCGACGATGGTTTCGAGGTGCTGACGCTGGGTGAGAGCGGCGAGATCTGATCGAGGGATGGGATCGAGGGACCCGATCCGAGCGGCGAGTCATCTCGACCGTTCGGCGCACGACGCGAGCTCCGGTCACACGCGTCCGATCCCCGATCCTTGCAATCCCTATCCGTACCGGTCCACACGACAACGAGCCCGCAACGCATGAGTCAGACGCCCACCGACCCCAGCACCGGTCCGATCACCGCCGACCTGGACACGCCGGCGCACGGCGCGCATGAGTCGGTCGGTAGCGGCCAGCCCTCCTCGGCCAGCAATGCCGAGCTGGCGCGCCAGCTAGAGCTGGGACTGTGTGCCGACCCGCCGATGTCGGCGGCTACCGCGCGCGAGCTGATCATGCGCGGTCGTGCCGATCTGGCGCGCCGTTTCGAGCAGGGCGAGCCCGCCGCCAGCTTGATCCGTGACCTGACCGTGCTCATCGACGGCGTGGTGCTGGGCGCCTGGGCCAGCGTCGAGCTGCCTGGCGCGTGCCTGGCAGCGGTCGGTGGCTACGGCCGCAAGGAGCTGCTCCCGGCCTCGGACGTGGACATCCTGGTGCTGGTCCCGCACCGGCCGGAGCCGGCCGAGGAAACCGAGCTACAGCAGCTGGTGACACGTCTGTGGGACTGTGGCCTGGAGATCGGTCACAGCGTGCGCACCATCGCGGAGTGCGTGTCCCAGGCACGCCAGGACATCACCGTCGCCACTGCGCAGCTCGAGTCGCGGTTGCTGGCGGGCAGTGCCGAGCTATTCGAGCAGATGCGCAGCCAGGCCACGGGGCCGGCGGTGATGAGCAGCCGCGCGTTCTTCGACCTGAAGCTGGCGGAGCAGAACGCCCGCCACCAGCGCTTCGACGAGACTGCCTACAAACTGGAGCCGAACGTCAAGGAGAGCCCCGGCGGGCTGCGCGACATCCAGAGCATCGTCTGGGTGGCGAAGCACCATTTCGGCGGTCAGGCCCTCTCGGATCTGGTCAGCCACGGCTTTCTGGAGCCGGTCGAGCTGGACGTGCTCGAGGAGGGACGGGATTTCCTGTGGCAGGTGCGCTTCGCCCTGCACACCATGACGGGTCGCCGCGAGGACCGCCTGCTGTTCGACCATCAGCGCACCCTGGCGACGCGTTTCGGCTATCAGGATGACGACGCGAATCTCGCCGTCGAGCAGTTCATGCAGCGTTACTATCGCACCGCGCGCGAACTGCAACAGCTCAACGAGCTGCTCCTGGAAGTCTTCAAGGAAGCCAACCTCAGCGACCGGGAACGCCGCCAGGTCATCCGCATCAACCGTCGCTTCCGCGCCGTCAACGGCATCATCGAAGCGATCGACGACCGCATCTTCTTCCGCCAGCCCTGGACCATGCTGGAGCTGTTCCTGCTGAAGGAGCAGCACCCGGAGGTCACCGGCATCTCGCCGGCGACCCTGCGCCTGCTACGTTCCAGCCGTCACCGTTTGGATGAAAGGAATCGCGCGGACATCCGTGCCCGCAGCCTGTTCATGGAGATCCTGCGCCAGCCGCGGGGCGTGAGCCACGCGCTTCGACACATGCACCGCCATGGCGTGCTCGCCGCCTACCTGCCGGTCTTCGAGCAGGTCAGCGGCAAGATGCAGTACGACCTGTTCCACATCTATACGGTGGACGAGCACTCGCTGCGGGTGCTGGCCAACGTACGGGCCTACGCGGATGAGGAGCCCAACCGCGACCTCGCGGCGCTGAGCGACATCTTCGAACGTCTGCCCAAGCGCGAGCTGCTCTACATCGCCGCCCTCTTCCACGATATCGCCAAAGGCCGGGGTGGCGACCACTC
>JAGRHX010000062.1 GCA_020444775.1 Gammaproteobacteria bacterium | reverse complement strand
CGGGGCGATCAACTCGCCGCAGCTGCTGGAGCTGTCCGGGATCGGTCAGCCCGAGCGGCTCAAGTCGCTCGGCATCGAGGTCCAGCATGGCTTGCCGGGCGTGGGCGAGAATCTACGCGATCATCTGGCCCCACGCCTGTCCTGGACCGTGACCCATGCCAGCGCTGTCTATACCGCCGGCATGAGCGTCTTCATGCAGGGCGTGAAATACGTATTTACTCGACGCGGTCTGCTGAGCCTGCCGGCCAGCCCCATCCGCGCCTACGTGCGTACCCGAGAGGGGCTGGAGTCGCCGGACGTCGGTATGTCGTTCTTCCCCTTCACCCAGCAGAACTTCAAGCTCACCGCGACCCCGGGTTTCACCGCGATCCCGCATCAGCTGCGTCCGGAGAGCATGGGTAGCATCCATGTCAAGTCCGCCGACCCGCGCACGCCGCCCGCGATCAACTTCAATTTCCTCTCCAACGAGCTGGATCGACAGACGGTGATCGCGGCGGTCCACGTGACCCGTCGGTTGGTCAACGCGCCGGCCATGAACGAGCTGCGTGGCGAGGAGCTGGCACCGGGGCCGGGCATCGAATCCGACGACGAGGTGCTGGACTGGGTGCGTCGCACCGCCGAGACCGTGTATCACCCGGTCGGGACCTGCAAGATGGGCTCCGACCCCAGGGCGGTTGTCGACGAGCGGTTGCGAGTGCACGGCGTCGCCAATCTGCGTGTCGCCGATGCGTCCATCATGCCCACCCTGACCTCCGGCAACACCAACGCACCGTCGATCATGATTGGCGAGAAGGCCGCGGAGATGATCCTGCAGGATGCCGGCTGACGGTGTCGGTTGATGGTATGGGGAGCCCGTCCGCTGTCCGCCGCTTAGCGGACAGCGGTGCGGCCCCAGCTCTGCTCACCAGGCTCAGTTGCCGGCTTCGAAGGTGACGATCGCGCGACGGTCGTTCAAATCCAGCGAGGTGCCGGGATTGATGCCAGCAAAGGTGTGTCGAATCGACGCGTCATAGACACGAAGCTCGAGCAGATAGCAGCAGCGCTTGAAGCTGGCGCCCAGCTCGGTCATGTCGATGTTGCGCAGATGCACGAGCCCCATGCCGAGCGTGCCCTGGTCGTCGGTGTTCTTCAGTGGGCCCACCGGTCCCGGTCCATCCGGGGTCTCGAAGTATTCGTGCCAGTTGTCGCCGGAGGGGCTGCCGAAGTAATGGCTGGTCGGCGGGTCGCCCCCTTCCACCTGTAGGGTGAAGAACCAGTAGTACGGGTCCTCGAACTCCGCCCACACCTGGAATACGCTGGCGCCGCTCGGTGCCTGGCCGCAGGCCGGCACCAGGGTGCCGCTGCCGTCGTTCAGTCGCACTTCCAGGTTGTTCGGGTAGGGCGGCATCTGCGGCAGGATGTTGTCCAGCTGCACGCTGTGACTGAAGGGTGAGGTGACCACGCCGCCGCCGCTGGTCTCCCACTCGAGGCGCAGCCGCATCAGGTCGTTCTCACGATCGTCCGGTAGCGCCTTGGTGTCCCAGACCGCGAGCCGCAGGTGTGGATTCGCGCAGCCGAACCCACCTCCATCGCCCGTGATGCCGCTCGGGTTGCCGAGCATCGCGTCCAGGAAGTCCCTGGCGTCCATCCAGCCGTCGCCGTCGGTCTCCAGCTTCAAGGTGGCGGCTGGGGCCCAGGCGCACAGCCAGGGAAAGACCGGATGCGGCGCGCGCAGCCGCCAGCTGGTGGTGATGCCACCGGTCAGGGGTGGCAGCGATGCGTTCAGACTCTCGTAGGTGACTCGAAAGCGTGTGATGTCGCCGCCTGGCGTGCTCAGACCCGGTGGCAGGGTGCCACCGACGGGCACGTGCATCCCACATGGACGGCGTGGTGGGTCACCGGGGGCCATGCTGGCGAAATTCGCCCGCCACAGGCCGTCGGCGCCAAAATCGATCGCGTTGAAGGCATCGCCACACAGGCTGTCGATGTGTGGCTGACCGGCCAGGTCGACGGGCACGATGGAGAGTGCATCCAGACCCAGGAAACGCGCCCGGGGCTTGAGCGTCTTGATCAGGGTTTCATGCTGCACGCTGATCGCGCCACCCAGCGCCAGCACGTCGCCGTCGGTGAACGCGTGCGGTCGACCGTCATAGAGGATCTCGGTGGAGAACTGGATGCGTTCACGATTGCCGGTCCGGTCCGTGGTCACCGCGTCCAGGCCGAAATCGACACCGCGGTCGCGAATGCCGGCCGGGATCGGGGCCGCCAGCAGGTCGGCCTGCGCGAGCACCTTGTTGCCATGCACCGCCGAGAGCAGATCACCATCGAGGATTCGAGGATTGCCGACCGGCTCCGCCGTGCCCTCGATCGAGAACCAGATATCCACGCCGAGCCGGGCGATTCGCTCCAGGTATGTGTTCGGATCGGATTTCAGCTTTTCCGGGCCGATCTCCCGGGCCAGCTTCACCGCCTCCAGGATCGCCTCCCGCTTTCCGGTGAACTGCAGGGCGTCGAGGCCGACGTTGTCCGCTAGCTGGAAACGTGCGACCAGCACCGCGTTGGGGATGATGGTGCCGTTCGGAAACAGCACATCACCGTGTCCGAAACGTCCGAACTGCTCATCCAGCTCGGTGGAGAAGGCGATCAGACCCTGACCCGGCAGGATCGCATCGACCGCGTCCAGGCCAAGCGCTTGTTCGACCTCGACCATCACGCCGGGACGCAGCAGATCGTGGTTGCGGGCACAGATGCGGACCTGCCCGCTGACTGCATCGAGTGCCAGCAGGTCGCCGTCAGAGATCACCGGGTTACCGTCGTGTCGCTCGCCCACCGGACTCATGAAGTCCTCCTCGGTGGAGAACAAGGTGCCCACGCAGGTAGAGAAGTCCGGTGCTTGAGCATGGACCTGCAAGCCGAATGTCGTGGAAGCAAGGGCCAGCAGGCAACGTCTCAGGGCCGTTCCCGGCCATTTCTTAGGAAGTGGCATGATCGCGCTCCTCCGCCGGTGGCGGCTACCCAAAGGGGTTGTGAGGACAAAGCAACCCCTTTTGTAGCGCTGGAGGAGAATCTTGTTCTTGATCTCGGGCAAGCGGCCGATGCCTTCGTAATCACCCGGATCGCCCATGGTGTCGAGTAAGAAATAAGAACTTCGCGAGCGGAGGTTGCCGACAGTGGATCGGCGACATGGCACGTGTGGCCGCGGGCGGCTGTGCGCGATATGAGCCGCCTCTGGCGGTCGACGCTGACTCAGACCCGATCGGAAGACAAGCTCGAGGCGAACAGCGCAGGCGGGTCGCGGTCGGGCAGCTCACCCAGATCATCTGGCGGCAACTCCTCGACGAGCGCCGCGTAGCGGCTCAGGGCCATGCGCAGGAATCGCTTGTTGGTCGACTCGATGCTGCGCAAGCAAGCGACGATGGCCTCGCGGTCGGCGCCATGTAGAGCATCGGCGAGCGTCTGACGCTGGGTCGTGTAGGTCTCGAACAATGCTGCCACCTGTGCTTTGAGCCTGCCCGGGAAGTTGACCAGCACGTGCGCCTGATCCAGAAAGCCTTCCGCTGCCGCCTCCGCTTCGATCTGTTCCACGGCAAGCCGGATCTCCTCGGCCTTGCTCGACATGTCCAGGGTGTTCGCACCCAGACCGGTCAGCTCACTGATGTAGCGACTCAGCACGTGCCAGCGAAAGCGCCTGGCGAAGTCGAGCATCGCGATCACGGTTGCGAAGGGGGCGGGTGTCCGGTCCAGCGCGAGGCGGCCGGCTTGCGCGTCGTTCTCCGCCTCGGCCTCGACGAAGATGATGGTGACGGCCCGTGGTCGCTCCCTGAGTCGCTCGATCCTGGAGACGACCGGATAACACTTGCGACCGTTGGCAGTCTCGAAGGGGGCCAGCACCTGGCTGAAGAAGCGTCGCGTCTCGATCTTGTCGATGACGTCGGTCATCTGGCCCATCCAGGGCGGTGCGCGCTCGCCGAACTGCGCGCCGACCTCGGCCCATTGCAACTCTCCCTCGGGCAGACCGAGCAACGCGCGGGTGGCATCGTTGCAGGCGACTGGCGTCGTTGCCAGACGTTCCTGCAGCAACTGTCCGCCATGGCCCGATGGGATCGGCCCCATCTCCAGGCGCATCCGGAAATAGCTCGTCGATATCTCCAGCTCGGAGAATGCCTGGACCAGCTCGTCCACGGCCTCTTCGAAGTCGGCCTTCTGCTCCGAGAACAATCGCTCGTTGAGCTTCTCGCCGTCGGTGAAGGTGCCCTCGTATAGCAGGTCCTGGCAGAACCGCGAGATGCCCTCTCGGGTGGCGTCGTACGACTGCAGACGCGAGAGCTGTGGCGGTGGCTGGCTGAGATTGGGGTTCTTCAGGCACACCAGATGGATTCGGTCGTCACGAGAGCCGCGGTACAAGCCGGCCTCATAGAGCAGCCAGCGATCGTCGCGCGAGTCAGCCGTGTGCAGGAACAGCAGCATGTCGGCGCTACGCACGTTCTCTTCCACCCAGCGTTGCCAGTCAGCGGCACCCGGTATCTCTTGCGCGCGCAGCACCTTGACGCGCTGGCGACTCAGACTCTGCAAACGCCGCATGAGTCTGCCCGCCAGGGCCTCGTCATCGGCCATCTTGTGTGAGACGAAGATCCGGAACGGCGCGCGCTCGGCCGGGTCGGCCGCCGCTTCGGATTGCGCCTCGCCCGGGTCGTTCAAGGCCAACAGCTCTTCCAGCAGCGACAGGTCGTGCTCGAGCTCGTGGACGCTGAGACGGAAGGGGTCGAGTCCGGCCTGAGCCATCGCGGGCTGTAGACGCGCGGCGCGGTTGCGCCAGCCGATATAGTTTCGAATCGGTACGCCTGCATGCTTGAGGCTGCGACCTTCCTGCAGTAGCGCGGCTACTTCACCCATGCGCGTATACCTCCGTAGGTACCGGCAACCCGTGCCCGGTCGCTACGCATGCGGAGCCGATATGCTCGGCGTAGGCCAGGCAGACGGCGGGATGCAGGAAGTAGCGAGGCGAGCGGGGCAGACGCAGGGTGTCCAGCCCTTGACCCGGCTGGCGGAAGTGCTGCACGGCGTGACCCTTGCGATCGGTCTCCTGGATGCCCAGCAGCCCGAGCTCGTAGAGCAACGCGAAGGGGTGGGCCGCGGCGCCCGAGGTCGAGTCGAGTTGCTTCCAGTCCGCGTAGAGCAGCTCCAGCTCGCCCATGGTCTCGGCGTCGACCACCGCTCCGGGCACCAGCTCGAGCAGGAACTCGCGAACGTCCAGGCCATGGGGGGAGAGCAGTGGCTCAATCTCGTGCAGATACTGATCCAGGCAGACCGCCGATGCGCGCACGATCGCGTCGCGCACCGAGTCGGCCGTGAAACCGTCGCGGCGTTCCGCGAGCAGCACCGTGCCCATGTGGATCATGTCGCGAGGACGACCGAGCGAATGCCGCAGGATCAGGCTGCTGACCGGTTCCGGCCGCGCATCGTCGCTCCAGTGCAGGCAGGCATGGTCGCCGAGAAACGCTACCCATGGGTCCTTGTCGCGGAGCTGCGGTCTCTCCAGCAGGTCTTCGTCGAGCAGCGCGATGCGGTCCTCGAAGATGCGCAGCAGGTCCTCGGGACGGTAGCCGAGCTGACACACATAGTCGAAGTACTGCAGACGCATCTCGTCGCGAAACTGGGCGAATACGTCGGCGCGAATGGACGTGTACAGATGCACGTGGCGTTGCGCCTGACTGATTTCACGCACCGCGCGAAACTGACCGTACATGCTTTGCTTCCACAGACGTGGATGCATCTCGTAGTAATCGTCGAGATTGTCCAGGAAGACGTGAACGTCGCGAGTCGGTAGCTGCAGGAACACGTCGACGTCGTTGAGGTCGTCGCGGATCCTCGCGAGCACGTCGCGTGGCGCGCTGTCCAAGCGATGGGTCACGTCGCGATAGTAGTGAAAGGGCCGTAGCGGAAACGGTGAGTCGAGTTTCACCAGCTCGGCGAGCCGACGCCGCTGTGTCTCCTGCGGCAGGCGCTCGAGGACCTCTTGCGCCAGATGATGCAGCACGGAGCTCAGGATCGCGTGCTTCCACACGGCGGTCCAGGCGAGGTGCTGCTCGGTCTGACTGTCTCCGCCGACCTTGTGGAAGAAGCGCTGGCCCAGATGCTCTGCGGCGTCCAGCCGATCCACAGGGCGATGCGGGTCCGAGGGGATACAGATACAGCTCCTGTCGTCGCGCTGATCGATGGCCTTGCGCAGCAGGATCAACGTCTTGCCGCTGCCCTTGGGACCGACGACATAACGCTTGCTGTTGCTGCCCAGGAAGGCCTGCACCTGATCGGTGTGCACGATGCGTGCGAGCGAATCCACAGAGGCATTGCCCGCGTCCTCGTGGCCGAAATCTCGAACCATGTCCCTGGCTCCTATTGCTGTGACCGCGGAGTATCCGCTGCGTCGCTCAGGTGCTGTTATGACTCGTTTCAGTCCCCGATGTTTGTGTGCCAGCGCACAGAATCCGGAATCCGGTTCCCGGGTTCAATCGCGAGCGCGGCCGACGGTCCGCGCTCTTACCGCTATGGATGTCAGCGCCGCGATGAGCAGCCATGCGGAGGCCGGCAATGGCACCGGCTGGAGGATCTGGGCTGCTCCGAACATCGGCAGACTCGAGAACGCGCCGACCAGATTCAGCTCGGCGATGCTGGTCCGCTCGACGGGTGCTCTATCGGATAGCAGGCTGAGCAGCGCGCTCTCACTGTCCGAGGGCAGCTCCACCGGGTCGCCGTCAAAACCTGCCGCGGCCCACAACGCTTCGATCGCGATGTCGGCGTTGTTGATCATCTGGTACGTGTACAGGTATTGGCCAGTTGCCAGACGCTCCACGCTGCTGATGAGTTGCAGCAGATTGTCGACAACCTCGGCACTGGCGGTGTCGACCACGTCCAGGGATGCGCCCGTCACCAGCGATTCGCCGATGTTGAGTGAAATCGGCGCGGAGCCCGAGAGCAGGGAAGACGCTTGCGTGGCACGCAGGCTGGAACCACTGCTACCGGCACCGGTGCCGGAACCGGTGCCAGTCGGCGTGTGATATTCGGCGGTAGAGCTGCCGCTGGTGTCCAACGTCACCGAGTATTTCAAGGTGCAGGAGAAGAGGAAGCAGTCCTGCACGTCGAAGCGTAGCGGCGCGGCGTTGATCGCGTAGCCGCTACTCCTGGTCACCGCTGACCAGGCGACACGGCTGGTGCTATTGCCGAGCTGTATGCCAAGAGCCCGTGAGGCATTGAACCAACCATGCAAGCCAGGCGGGTTGGGGGCGGGGCCCCAGTCGTATTCGACTGAGTAGAAGTCGACCAGGCTGGTCTCGACCCACTGCATGGCGGCGAACTGGGGCTGGGGCAGATTCAACCAGGTACCTTGCACCCACTGTGAGAAGGCTTGGGTGTCGACTCGATTGTTCTTGTCGACGTCATAGCTGGTGGTGCGAGTGTCGAGGACGTTGTAGTTGCTGAGCTGGGCCGGTGCCTGCAGGCTGCAGAGCCCGAGCAACAGCAAGGCCATGCCTTTGGTCGATCTGGTAAACAGGCGCGCGTTCATTGTCGTTGATTCTCCCTGAATCCAATGGGTCTGGCTGACATCCATGCAAGACGCGAGCATTGCTTGCACATCGCGTCCTCGGTGGCATTCTCGACCGCGGGGTGTCGGCGTCAATCGAATCGTGCTGAAATTGCGAGGCAGTCTACGTAATCGCTTTGATACCCGGCGTCGGTGAGAGCAATGCCGCACCGAATACGCAGGAGTTCCAAATCATCATGGCTCACCCGCTTCGCTTCCAGATCGTCGTGCTGCCGCGGGCGCCGTGGCCGGAGATGGTCGCAACGGTCCAGCGTCTGGAGACGCTGGGTGCGGACATGGTCGGGCTTGCCGATCACTTCATCGATTGGAGCAACCCACCCAGGCCGTGGCTGGAGCTGTGGACTCATGCGGCCGCGCTGGCACAGGCGACGCCGAGCATCCGTATCTGCACCTGCGTTGCACAGATTCCGCTGCGCGACCCGGCGACCATGGCCAATCAAGCCCTGACCCTGGATCGCATCTCCAATGGACGACTGGAGCTCGGTCTTGGCATCGGCCTGCCCATCGATCCGAGTTACGAGATGATGGGCCTGGAGAACTGGTCGAACAAAGAGCGGGTGGATCGCTTCGGCGAGTACGTCGATCTGGTGGAGCAGCTGATTGAGCTCGGAATCTCGGAGTTCGGTCTCTACTACCCGAGCCTGGACGAGCAGCGCCCGATGCTCGAGCGACTCCTTGGTACGGTGATACCCGTGTTGAAACGAAAATACGCGAGCGGCATCTGACCGGGCCGGCCGGCGCGAAGGCGCCATCCGAGCCCGGACTATGCGCTCAACCGCGGGCCTGCGCGACCAGCCGGTCCTTGCCTGCCTCGCTGAAGAAGTAGCCGCCGCGGATCGCCATCGCACGCGCGTGAGCGGCGCGTGCGGCCTCGTCCAGATCGGCCAGTGGGCGCGGCTCCAGCTCCCAGCCGTCGTTGCGGACCTGGCCGCGGACCAGCATGCCGGTCTCCTTGCGGCCGCGTGGCAGGGTGTCGGCGCTGACAAAGGTGATCGCAAAACCGATGCGGCGGTCGGTGCTGTCGTTCGGGTTCGAGCCGTGGACCACGCCGTAGTCGTGGATCGACATCTCGCCCGGCGCGAGGATCAGATCCACCGCATCGCTCTCGTCCACCGTGCCGGCGACCTTCTCGCGACGGAACAGGATGTTGTGCGGATTGTCCGGCTCCTCGGTGTGCTGTAGCTGGGTTTTGTGGCTACCCTTGATGACCCGCATGCAGCCGTTGCCGGGATGACTGTCGGTGAACGCGACCCAGGCCCGGGCGTAGCGGCCACCCTCGAAGTCTGCGTAGGTGGTGTCCTGATGCCAGGGCACGTAGTTGCCATCGCCGGCGTTCTTGGTGAAGAAGGCGCCGGAGAAGATGATCAGATCCGGCCCGAGCACGTCTTCCATCGCGTCCAGCAGCCTGGGGTGATGACAGATCTCGTCCAGCCAGGTGAACAGCAGATGCGGCTTGAAGCGTGACAGGGTGAACAACGTCTCCTCGGCCGGGCGGTCGGCCACGCTCGCCTCGAAGGCCTCGAGCCGGTCACGATAGGCGCGGGCGGTTTGCGCATCGAAGATGCGAATCGGTGCCACGTAGCCGTCCCGCTCCATCATCTGCACCTGCGCGTCGCTCAGCAGTCTTGGCATGGTCTTCTCCCGCGATTGGCCATCGAACCCTCTGCCGCCGAACCGGTACGGCGACAGGTCATTCATTCAAACCGGCGTCACGGGTCGGGATCAAGACCGGTCACGTCTGGTGCGTGGCGAATCACGTTCTGGAGCTGGCAGATATGGAATCCTACCGGGTGCCGGTCGTACGGACTTCTTCAGTACGATTCGAAGGCTCGAATACATGCGTGCGAGGCGGCGACTTTGCAGCGGGGCACCGTGACAGGTATCTCCCGGCAGTGGCACAACGGCGAGGTGAGCGTGTCTGGCAAGACGATTCTGTTGGCGAACGAGCTTGGTGACGGGATCGGCTACTCGCTGCGTTGTCTGGCGCTTGCCCGATCGCTGTCCGGGCACGGTCATCGGCCGGTCGTCGCGCTACGCCGCATCGATGTAGCGGAACGGCTTGCAGATCAGCCCCGGATTCCGGTCGTGCAAGCGCCGTATGTCATCGGTCGTCTGAGTGCAAGACAACGGCGAGCAGGTTTCCATCCGACCAGCTTTACCGATCTGATGGCCTGCAATGGATTCGGCAGCATCGACCACCTCTACCCGCTGCTGCGCGCGTGGCGGGATCTGATAGACCTGGTGCGCCCGGATCTGATCGTTGGCAGCTACTGTCCGTTGCTGACGACCGCTGCGTACGGGCGTATTCCTGTGGTGCTGTTCGGCTCCGGGTACAGCACTCCACCCGCTGATGCGCCGGAGTTCCCGCTGTTTCGCACCGATACCGGTGATGTCGACACCGAGCGTGTCAATGGCGCGCGCCTGCTCGAGGTGATCCAACAGGTTCAAAGCCGGTTCGGCGCGCCGCTGCCGATGCACCTGACCGACGTCTATCGTGCCCAACAGCGTTTCGTGATCAGCTTTCCAGAGCTGGATCCCTATCGTGAATGCAGGCACGACCCGTGCCTCGGCACGTTCGAGTCGCTGGCCTCTCCAAGCCCGGCCACGGGTGCTGGCTTCTATGCCTATCTGGCCGGTGATGGGCGTCTGACCCGTCGGATCGCGTCGCTGCTGGCGACAAGCGGCGTGCCCGGCAGCCTGCACGTGCGGGATGCCGATCCGCGCGAATGGCGGATGTCACGGAGCGCTGACGTCAGCGTGTTGCCGGCGGCGCCGCTGCTGGAGCAGGCTGTGCGCGAGGCCTCGGTGGTGATTCATCACGGTGGACTGGCCACCGCGCAGGTGGCGCTGGCGCTGGGCAGACCGCAGGTGATCGTGCCCCGGTACGTGGATCAGGTACTGGTCGGCGAGGCTCTCGCCGACCAGCCTTTCGTCAGCGTCCTCGGCGCGGATGGCAGCGCCGAGGATCTGCTGGCGGCTGTGCGCTCGCTGTGCCGCTCGGCGCCAGCGCGGCGTGCCGCGATGGACCACGCGACGGCCCTGCACGCACGTGGCCTGCAAGGCGCGCGACAGCATCTTGTCGCGGCCTGCCTGCACGAGTTGGGCGAGACCGTGTCCTGAGCCCGCGAGGCGTCGCGTTCAGCGTCATGCAGGCGGCTCGCGCAGCGCCGCTTCGAGCTCGCCCAGGTCGGCGCGGTAGGGGGTCGATCGGGCAATCGAGCTGCGATACAGCGGACTCCTGACCTGCCAGGCACTGGCGGTGTGGACGTTGCGCCTGGTGGCATGAAATCGCAGACAGGCCGGATCCCAGGCCAGCCCACAGTGCTCGAGCAAGGCGCGACTCTGCTGCGCCTGGTCACCGACCAGGGACTCATAGGACAGCACGTGGATGCGGTCGCGCAGCACATCCTGCCAGTGCGTCATCAGGCGCCGTACCCCGCGCAGATACACACCGATGTGCCTCAGATCGTAGGCGCACGGCAGCATCCCATGCGCGAAGCGTTGGAAGTACATGGAGAATCCGGTGTCGAGCGGATCGCGTGTGCACAGGACCAGCGCGGCGCTCGGGAACAGCACGGCCATCAGACCGAGCTGGAACACCAGGCCCGGCGCCTTGTTGGTCGCCCGCTCGGCGCGCGGGTGGCGGGAACGCACCGCAGCCAGATAGGCACGTCCCAGGGCCAGGCAGTCGCCGCGCTCCAAGGTGCTGGCGAGCTGTGCGGGATCGGCATTGCGCGCGGCCAGCTTACGCTCCAGGTGCAGGTACTCGCCGAGCCCGGCGCAGCGTGGATGGCTGGCCAGGATCTGCTCGACCAGCGTGGTGCCGCTGCGCGGCGCGCCGACGATGAACACCGGTAGTATCGATGGAATACCGACGTCGCGGTGCTCGGCGAAGAACGAAGCGGGGAAGGCCTCGACCAGACGGCAGATCTGCTCTTCGAAGGCGACCGGGTCGAAGCGACCCGGCGGTCGCACCAGCTTGTTCCCGGTGCGCAGGTGCTGCATCGCGGCGGCAGTCTGCCCCAGGTCGTCGTGCATCTTGGCCAGGGCGAAATGCAGGCTGGCACGTGCATCGGGGTCGGTGGCGCTCGATAACGCGTCGCGGGCGCCGCGTAGATCCGCGTCCAGCTCTGCCGTCTGCCGGCGCGAGCGAGCCAGCTGATGCCAGGCCATGGAATGGGTGGGATCGCGCGACAGCGTCTCGCGCAGCCAGCGGCGCGCGCCGCACGCATCGCCACGGGTCATGGCGATGCCGGCCATGCCGCTGCACGCCTCGGCGTTGTGCGGATCCAGGGTCAGCGCCTCCTGGAAGCAGCGCTGCGCCTGGTCGAGCCGTTGCAGATGCAGATTCACCTTGCCCAGCTCGGCACGGGCCGTGGCATCCTCCGGTGCCAGCGCTACGACCCGCTCCAGGACCGCGGATGCCGCCTCGGAGCGCCCCGCGCAGAACAGCGCCACGCCCAGATTGAACAAGGTATCGACTGCATCCGGTGACAGCTCGAGCGCGCGATCGTAAGCGGCCAGCGCGGCTGCGTGATCGCCATCGGCCAGACGCAGATTGCCGAGGTCGTTGTGGAGCTGTGGGTCGTCCGCACGCAGTGTCACCAGTCGCTGCATCAGCTCGGCCGCCGCGCCCGGTCGACCCTGCTGATGACGTAGCCGAGCGAGCGCGTGCAGGGCACCGGCGTGCAATGGGTCCAGGCGCAACACATCCTGCCAGGCTTGATCGTAGCCGGGCTCGTCGTCCGCCGCCGCGCACTGCCGGATCCGCGCCAGCAGGGTGCGTACGCGGAGCTGGCGATGGGCGCGCACGGCCAGCTTGGGCCGGGCGGGTCGCGACCGTGGCGACGGGCTGGTCATCAATCACGCACCTTCTTGTGGAGCAATTGCGTGGGGCGACGCTGGCTGGCGGTGCGAAACAACGCGTAGGTCTGGTTGACGTGCGCGGCGGCGCCGTCCAGCCCGTTGCAGTATTCGCGCAGCGCGTCGGTCATCTGCGCTTCGAGCAGGCGGACCCGGCGTTGCGGCTGCTCGGTCTCGAACCAGACGTAGAACCACGGCTCACCACGCCGCAGCCGCAGGTCGCGCTGCGTGTCATGCCATTCGAACGCCCACATCAGGCTGCGTGGCCACAGGCGTATCGGGAAGCGACCGCCGATCATCAATCCTGGTAGCGGCTCGGAACGATAGTGATAGAATGGAGGGAGCTGGTTGAGCCAGACGTTCGCGTCGCTGACGAAACGCCACGGTGCGCTCACCTGTAGCAGCGGCCGGTCTGGATGCAGCCAGCGATCCCGCGGCATCAGTGTCACCATCTGATCCAGCACCTGTCGGGAGACGGCGGAGCGATCGCCGGCGGCGTTGACCAGTACCGGCCGCGGTGTGTCCAGATTGCGGACCCGCAGATGCAGGTCCAACGGGCAGGCGATCTGGTGCAGCCCGCCGCGATGGGCAAGTATGGCCGGGCAGGCATGCGGCGACTTGGCGTGATTCGACGCTGGCTCCGGCAGCGGCACCGGAGCGGGCGCGTCGTAGATGAAGGTGGCACTCGGGGCATCGATCAACCAACCAACATCGGTCGCGCGCCACCCGGCGCGGCCATTGGCGCCACCCGCTGCGCCACCCCGACCGAGCAGCCGGCGCCCGAGTCCCGTCAAGCGCTGCAATCGCCTGCTCCGCGTCGCCAGTCACGTTCGGCCGATCTGCCGGCCAACGGTGCGCGCTCGATCGCGAGTGCCGATGCCGACCGCCAATACAGCGGGGCCTCAGCGCGAGAAGCCGAGTCTGGAGAAGCTGCCGAAACGGGTGCTGTTCGTATAGGGCTGCGAGGTCGCACTGGCACTACCTGACCAGAAGGTGATGGCGGTCGAGGCGCCGCCGACCACCTGATCGAGCTCCGCGGCCTGTAGATCGCTTCCGGGCAGCGTGGCGGCGGTGTCGAGCGCGACGCGCAGCTCGTCCTCGGAGAACTCGAAGCCGGCGCTCGAGGCCACCGCGCGCAGGGCCGCGACGTATGCGTCGTCGGCCCGCACAGCGAGTGTCTCGTCCTCTTCCAACGCCAGCAGGAATGAATGAACCTGTTCAATGGCCATGTTCGATCCTTCGTCAGGGAAACGCTCAGCAGCGCTTCCTGCAAGCAAAGCGGAAAATGCATTCTCGCCTTGCGCTGCCGACTCATCCCAGGGATGGAATGAGTCGGTGCTTCCTTGGTGCCCTCCGTCGATGGTCTGGACGGGGTGGTGTCCGCCAGCGCTCAGCGTGAGTAACCGGTCTTGGAGAAGCTGCTGAAGCGCATGGGTGCCGGATTGATGAGGCCGTGCGAGGAGGTCCCGCCGCCGTAGACGGTATCCGCGGTGAAGCCGCCGGGGGCCGTGTTCAACTGGGCGCTCAGGGCATCGCGGCTCAGGCTGGTGCTGGTATAACCGCCCATCACGTGCTCGAGCTCCTCGTCGCTGAGATCGCCCGCCGCGGCATCCAGACCGGCACGCAGCTCGTCCTCGGAGAACTCGAAGCCCGCACCCGAGGCCACGCCGTGCAGGGCCTCGACGTAGGCGTCGTCGACCTGCACCGCCAGTGATTCGTCCTGCTCCAACGCCAGTAGGAATTTCTGTACGTCTTGTATGGCCATGCCCTGGCTCCTCCTATGTACCTGTGTTGCTCGATGATCCGGCGTGCCCTGGCCGCTCGCGGCTGGCGTCGGGCATGCTCGAGTATGGGCCGATCCTGCGTAGCATGGATGCTCGCGCGCGATGACCGGTTTCACAGTTTGCCCTATTCGCAGAATTTGACACGAAATGGCTCGAGCAGCCCACCCCAGGCTGCCGCGACCCGCTGCCAGTCCAGTGTGGCGGCGACGCGTGGACCCTGCGCGGCCAGCGCCTGGCGCCGCGCCGGATCTTCGAGCAGCGTCTTCAACGCCAACAGCCCCAGATCGGTGTCCATGAGCGCCTGCACGTCGCGCCCGAGCACGTAGCTGCCGACCGGCACCAGCCAGGAGAAGGGCTCGGCGTATTCGGGCGGTGAGAACACCTCGGTGATGATGTTCGGCACCCCGCAGGCGCCGGTCTCCAGCACGGTCAGCTCCCAGCCCGCGCAGTGATAGGGCAGCATGTGCAGATCGCAGGCGGCCATGCGCCGTGCCAGCGCGTCGACCCGGTCGCCGCGACCGATACGTATGTCGTCCCGAAACAGGACGCGCTGTTCGACGTCCAGCGCGCGTGCAATCGCGCGCAGATCGCGGCCGCCGCTGGCGGAACCGGCACGGTGGGCATCCAGATCGGTGTGCAGATACAACCAGATGTCCTGACGTGGGCGACCCGCTTCGAGCTTGCTGCCGCCACAGGCGTTGCAGCTTCGCGGCGGCGACAGTGGCCGGCCGTCTCGATCCAGGTCGCCGGCGCTGGTCGCGGCGCAGTCACGGCACAGCACGTAGTTGCCGTTCACCACCAGGGCGAACAGACGCAGCACGATGTCTATGCGCTTGTTGCGCGAGTTACGGCCGAAGTAGCCGACCAACAAGGTGTTCGGGGCGAGTCCAAACAGCTCGCGTCGGGCGCGGCCACGTTCCGCTGCCGACAACGGTTTGAAATGACCGGTGTCCACGCCGTGTGGGATCGGATCGGCGATGAAGCCGGGATCTACCCCGGCCCGCAACGCGCAATCGACCAGGGCCTCACGGGCCAGCCGGGTGTAGGGCACGAGCCGATCGTAGCGGGCAAAAACGTCCATGGCCGCGGTCGGCAATGGTGCATAGTCGATCGGAGTGTAGCCGATCAGCGTCAAACGCTCGCGCGCGCGGCTCGTCTCGAGCACGTCCGCGACCGCTGCCAGATCGAAATCGGTACCCATGCACAGTATCACCTGGGGCGACTGCTGGGGGTCGCTCAGGATCGTCGTCAACGCGCCGCTCAAGCGCGCGCGCCGCTCGCTGCGTGGCACATCGTTCGGGTCCAGGCTCAACACCGGATAGCCCGGTGAGCGCCAGTCCGGGTCTGGCGGATAGTAGCCGATCATGCTCACCTGCCAACGACCGTGATCGTGCAGATGGCCGGCGACCTCCCGGGCCACCGTGGCGAAGCCGCGGTGCAGCGAGGGATGGTCGGCGAGCAGCAACAGCCGCGGCGTGTCGCTGTCCCTGGTCTTGGGATCGTTCATCGCGATGAGCTCGGCCGTGGCCTGAACAGACGCGGGCGCGGTGCCGGCATCGCGGCGAGCCGTTCGAGCGCGTGCTGCCAGGCCTGCGTGTGCCGATCCATGGCCTCGGACGCTGGCAAGGCGGCATTCGGGGTAGGCTCCGGTGCCGGGTCTTCGCGGTCCGGACGGCCTGTCTGGAAAGCGCCGATCAACGCACGCAGCAATGCCGGCAGGCTCGGATAGGCGGTGACCTGGCCCAAGCCGTCCCAGCTGTGGCAGGCGGGCAGCGCGGATGCGCCTTGCGCCGCGACGTTGCTCACAACTCGCGCGCCGCTGGCCCTTGCCGCCGCAAGCCGCAGGTCCGGATAGGCCGGGTCGTTCAACACCAGGGCGACGTCCGCGCTGGCGTAGGCCTCGACCAGGTGTGCAGCGTCGGCGCCGGTCGGCAGATGCTGTACCTCGAGCCGGTCACCGAGCCCCAGCCAGTCAGCGAGCACCGCCGGGTCCGGTGAGGGCTCGCTGCCTGCGCCCAGATGGATAGACAGACGCAATGACGGATCCGCCGCGGCTCTGACGAGACATCTCGAACCGCAGTGCAGACAGTCCTGTCGCGACTCGAATCGGGCCCGATGGGGCGCGAACCGATCCAGGCTCAAGGTGGTGCATGCGCTGCAACGTGCGTAGCGACCCTGGCTCCAGCAGGTGAACGCCTGGATGCCGAGCGCCATGAAGGGGTCGCCCTCGAACGCGACCAGCGCGACGCTCGCCCTCGCTGATGTCGATGAGCGGCCGCGTTGGGCGGTGGGGCAGGGCACGCACAGCGGCGGGACGGTCTGCACCCGTTGTCCCGCGCCGTCCTTGAGAGCCCGCGCCCAGTGACGCTGCTCGGCGCCGGTGGCGGGCGTGTCGATGATCAGACCGTGGACGAAGCTCTGGCGTAGCGCCAACAGCGGGCGATGGTGGGCCGACACGCTCAGCACGCTGCGGACCTTCGAGCCCAGATCCAGCTCGCGCAACCGTGCCAGCAGCGCGAGCTGATCCCCGGGATGCCCGCTGAGCACCAGCAACGGTGCCACGCCCATCATGCGCAGCCGCCCGATCTCTTCGCGCAGCCGGCGCAGCGCGGCATCGTCTAGGCCTGTTGTGCGCACCGGCACGGTGATGCGTTCGCTCCCGGGCGGCATCGGTGTGCCATCGGGCATGGTCAAGGTCCACGCCGAGGGTGTCGCGCCCTCGCCCCACAGGTCGGCGATGAGCCATGGCGCAGTATGCATGCTCGTTCCTTTGGCGGCGTGCACCGACTCGAGCCGGGCGGATCCCGGCCCGCGTGTCGGACTGGCAACAGGCAACCGTATCGGCGGCGAGCTTGTCAACCGCCCGGCCGCCTGACACCAGCCTCAGCGCCAGTAATCCCCGGGCGATTGGACCGGTCTCAGCGCCGCGCAGGGCACGGGTCGCTGGTCCGGCAGGCAGAGCAGATTGACCGAGACCAGCCCGGGGAACAGATTGCGTTTGCGGCCCCTGAAGTTGTCTGGATTGAACAACGGTGGCAGGTGCCAGAAAGGGCTATAGCCGAGCTCCAGCAGCAGCGCGATGAGCGCCGGCGAATGCTCGATGCGATCGTTCTCCAGATAGAGCAGCGGACGCCGTCGCTCGATGGTCCGGGTCGCGCCACGCACCACCGCCTGCTCCATGCCTTCGACGTCGGCCTTGATCAGATCGCAGCGCGTCAGTTCCAGCTCGTCCAGGTGCGTCACCTGCACCCGGGTACCGTCGCCGCTGGCGGTAAGCGCGATGCCACCGAAGTTGCCGGGATTGTCGAAATCCACCGGCGGCACGCACAGTGTTCCGGGCTCCGCACCCAGCGCCGTGCCCCAGACCTCGACGTTGGTCCGACCGGACAGCGCGACGTTGGCCGTGAGCAGACGGTGATTGACGGGATGCGGCTCGAAGGCGAGGACCCGGCCGTGCTCGCCGACCGCCGCGGCCAGCGCCAGGGTGTGCGCGCCGATGTTGGCGCCGGCCTCGATGACCACCGCACCGGGTGACAGCAAGCCGGTCAGCAGCCCACATTCGAGCTCGGAGAACTCACCGTACACATGCAGGGAGCGGCCGATGTATCGGTCGTTGCGCAGATAGACCATCGGCCCGTGGCGACAGATGCTGGTGGTCAGGCTGTCCGGGAGTCGCGTCTGTTCAACAGCCATGCCCGACCGCTGCTGTGTCCAGCACGTAGATCTCGTCGACCCCTAGGGTGGCACGATGCCGATAGCCGTGCGCGCTCATCAGCGACGCCAGCAGCGGCGACGGCGGATGGTTCTCGATGCACCAGACCTCGACCCGGATACGCGCGAACGGAAAGCTGCGAAGCACCGCCAGCTCGCCGCCTTCGATGTCCAGCGACACCAGGTCCAAGCGTTCGATGCCCGCCTCGTCGAGCAACGCGGCCAGCGTTCGGGTCGGCACCTCGATGCGACGCTCGCGGTGCTGGTGATTGGCACGCACCTCTCGCAGGCGTGCCTCGGGGTAGTCGTGGGCAAGACCACTCATCATGCGATAGCCGGCGCTGACCTCGATGAAGGCCGCGCGGCCGTCATCCGCGGCCAGAGCCACCTCGTGCACGGGGGCATTGCGATTGCGCCGGGCCTGTGCCGCCAGCTGCGGCGAGGGCTCGACCAGCAGGCCATGCCAGCCACGCACGCGTTCCAGGAACACGGTGTTGGAACCGGTCACACCGTCGTAGGCCCCGGCCTCGACGAACACGCCCTCGCGCAGGCCCCGGAACACCTGCCGATCCAGGAACCGGTCCTGTCCGAACTGCGCGTGCAGCCCACGCGCGTGGGCCAGACGCTGCACGAAGCCGGCCGGTCCTGAGCGGCGCCAGACGCTCATCGACGCACCATGTCGAGCAGTCGGCGTAGCCGGTCACCGGCCAGGTGCACGCTGTCCAGGATCACCTCGTCGAGCTCCTCCTGCGCGGTGAAACGTTCGTCCAGATCGTCGTCGAAGGTCGTGCCGGTCGTCTGCTCCGGCCTCGGGCCGTAACCCATGCGTCCCACCGTGCCACGCAGTCGATCGGAGAGGAAGATGGTGAGGGCGCGATAGAAGCGTGCGGCCAGGCCGAGATTGCGGGTCAGCTCTTCGGCCAGCACGGCGTGTGGGATCGACAGCAGCTCACAGGCGCTGGCGCTGCTCACCGACACCGCCGGCGGTCGCTTCTCGACCAGCGACATCTCACCGAGCACGTCGCCTGCCCCGAGCTCGGCGATCGCCGGTCCGCCGGCCAGGCTGACCGTGAGCCGTCCTTCGATGACCAGATACAGGCTGTGCACCGGCTCACCCGCTTCGATCAACGTGTGATCGGCGGGCACCGTAAGCCGCTCGCCGACCGAGGCCATCCAGACGATGTCCTCGTCATTCAGCTCACCGAGGATGTACAGCGCTCTTCGCATGTGCTGGTACCTCTAACGCGTCGCATCTCGCACTCGGGAGACGCTGTCGAATCGACGTTTCCCTCACCAAGCGCAGATCTGGTCCATTCATGGAACGAATCTGCATCGCAAAGCAGAAATGCGATTGCCGCTTTGCCCACACAGGAAACGCTGATTCATCAGCGTTTCACTTACAGGATCTGACGGCGCGCGAAATGCGCGAACCGCCCGTCGCGGGCCATCAGCTCGTCGAAACGCCCGGATTCGACCAGCCGTCCCTGCGCCAGCATATGGATGCAGTCGGCCTGCTGCACCGTGCTCAGACGGTGCGCGATGATCAAACGGGTGACGCCCAGACCTGCGAAGGTCTCCATCACCACCCGCTGGGTGCGGTTGTCCAGCGCGCTGGTTGCCTCGTCCAGGAACAGCAGTCGTGGTCGGGCGGCGAGCGCGCGTGCGATCAGGATCCGTTGGCGCTGTCCGCCGGACAGGGTCAGCCCACCCTCGGTGACCGGTGTGTACAGACCCATCGGCCAGCTCGCGAGATCCGCTTCCAGTCCGGCTTCGCGGGCCGCTGCCAGGCATTGCTCGAAGGACAGCGTGTGAGCGCCGCGAATGTTGTCGAGGATGGTGCCCGAGAACATCCGACCGGTCTGCAGCACCACGCCGATCTGCCGTCGCAACAGGCCGGGATCGAGACCTTGCAGGTCCTGGTCGTCATAAAGGATGGTGCCGGTGGTGGGTTTCTCGAAGCCCAGCAACAGACGCAGCAAGGTGCTCTTGCCGCTACCGGAGGCACCGACGATGGCGATGCACTGACCGGGCTCGATGCGTAGATCCACGCCCTCCAGCACCGGCGCGCTGCGCGTGTCGTAGGCAAAGGACAGCCCGCTCACCTCGATCCGTCCCTCGAGTCGACCCGGGTCGGCGAGCCGGCCGTCGTTCTCCACCGCGGTCTGCACCAGTGGCTTGAGTCGTTCCCACATCGGCAGCGCGGCAAGCACCCCCAGCAGTGCGCCTGCGGCCCCAAGCAGCGCGCCCTGGACGATCGCATAGGCGGCGAGGAAGGCGATCAGCACACCGGGTGTCAGCTGGTTCAGCTGCAGCGCGCCGGCGGTGGCGAACAGCACGGCCAGCGCGACGATCGGGTAGGCGCTCTGGAAGGCCTGGTGTCGATTCTGCACCAGTCCGGCACGGACCACGGCCAGCTGTTGCTCGGCATAGGTATCGCTCCAGCGGGCCATGGCCCGGTCCTCGGCGCCCGCTACGCGTAGCTTCATGATGCCCTGCAACAGCTCGAAAACGCGTCCGGTGAGGACCCCACGCAAGCGTGCGGTGACACGATGCTGACGGATCTGCACCACGCCGACCAGCAGCGTGACCGCGACGTAGAACAGGATCAGCAACA
>JAGRHX010000974.1 GCA_020444775.1 Gammaproteobacteria bacterium | reverse complement strand
GTCTGGATGGGCACCCGCTTCATCGCCACCGAGGAGGCCTTCGCGCACCGCAACTACAAGGACAGGATTGCCCGCACCGACACCGCCGGCACGGTCGTCACCCGCGCCCACAGCGGCAAGCCCTGCCGCCTGATCCGCAACGCCTTCACCGACAGCTGGGCCGGCCGTGAGTCGGAGATCCTCGGCTTTCCACTGCAGGCGCGACAGGTCGGCGAACCGGCCTCGGTGCTGGGCCGACACCAGGGCGACGTCGACAACGGCGTGCTGCCCGCCGGACAGAGCTGCGGGCTCATCGACGAGGTGCTACCGGCCGCCCGGGTCGTTGCGGACACCGTGCGACAGGCACGGGAGACCATCCAGTCCCTGAATCGTCTGACCCGGGCCGACAGCTGAATGACCCGAACCGGGAACCCGGACCACGAGTTTCATTGCACCGCCGCCGCAGACTGGAGCGGCGGTGCCCGCACCAGAGACGATGCCCGCATGAACCAGAACGACGATCGCTTCTCGGCCGGCCAGCCCTCGGGTTCGCTGACCGGGGTCCGGGTGGTGGACCTGACCACCGTGATGTTCGGCCCCTTCGCGACCCAGACCCTGGGTGAGATGGGCGCCGAGGTCTTCAAGATCGAGGCTCCGGAGGGCGACATAGGCCGCTACACCGGCGCCGCGCGCTCGCACGGCATGTCGGCGGCGCACCTGACCAAGGGCCGTAACAAACGCAGTGTCGCCATCGATCTGAAGTCCGAGGAGGGCCTGGAGGTGCTGCGCCGCCTGACCCGGGGCTGCGACGTGTTCGTGCACAACATGCGGCCACAGGCGACCCGGCGGCTGGGCATCGACTACGAGTCTGTGCGCGGCTGGCGCGAAGACATCGTCTATGCCGCCGCGGTCGGTTTCGGCGAAGCCGGCCCCTACGCCGAGCGACCGGCCTACGACGATCTCATCCAGGGCATGTCCGGCATGGCGGGCCTGTACGGCATGGCCACCGGCGAGCCGCGCTATGCGCCCACCGTGATGGCCGACAAGACCAGCGGGCTGTATCTGTTGTGGGCGATCAGCATGGCCTTGTTCCATCGCCAGCGCAGCGGCCAGGGCCAGAAGGTGGTGGTGCCGATGTTCGAGTGCATGTCCTCGTTCCTCATGAACGAGCATCTGCAGGGACGCACCTTCGAGCCGCCGACCGGGCCGGCCGGCTATCAGCGGCTGCTCACACCGCATCGACGACCGCACCGTACCGCGGACGGCTATATCTGTCTGATGCCCTACAACAACCGGCACTGGGCACGCTTCTTCCAGATCATCGGCAGCCCGGAGCTCGCCGACGATCCACGTTTCAACGAGCAATCGGCGCGCTCCAAGCATATCGACACCCTGTACGGGATCGTCGCCGAGAGCATGCGCGCACGGACCACCGCGCAGTGGCTGGAGGTGCTCTCCGAGGCGGACATCCCCTGCGGCCCCATGAACGAGCCGGAGGACCTGTTCGAGGATCCACATCTTCAGGCGGTGCAGATGTTCCCGCATGTGGAACACCCCAGCGAAGGTCCGATGCGCCACATCGGTGTGCCGGTCAGCTTCAGCGCCACGCCCGGCGGTCTGCACCACCACGCCGAGCCGCTGGGTCAGAGCAGCCGTCAGGTGCTCGAGGAGCTGGGCTATGCCAGCGACGAGATCGAGGCGCTGATCGAACGCCGCGTGGTCCGCTCCGCGGCGTCTTGAACGGCCCTGCTGGCGGGAGAAGCCCAGATGCAGTCACCGGATCCGGCGCCAGCAGGCACCACCAGCGTCGATGATGGCGATCTCGATGCCCGGTCGCTCGCCGATCTGCTACGCGCGACCCTGAGCCTGTGGCAGGTCGACGGCGAGGTCCGGGCCGGCACCACGGCCTCGGGTCCCGTGCAAATGCGCTGCGCTGGAATACGGCTCGAGGTGCGGCGTGACGTCGACCCGAGCCTCGACCGTCCCTGCTGGACGCTGCGTCACGGCCCGTGCGAGACCGCGCTGGGGCTGGGACCCGACACCGGGGTCGAGCCCGGGCTGCCGTCCATACCCGTGCTGCTGCGTCGGCTCCGCGAGCTGCTGGGCCTACCCGCCGGTGCTGGTCGCGCGCTCATCGGCCGGCGGCCGAGCGTGGCCGGCCCGACCCGCTCCAGCGCGGCGCGCACGCAGCCGCTGCAGTGCGCTCCGGACCGACACGCCAGCCTGCCCGTGCACGTCCTCACCGGTTTCCTGGGCAGCGGCAAGACCACCC
>JAGRHX010000973.1 GCA_020444775.1 Gammaproteobacteria bacterium | reverse complement strand
ATCGACGACCCGCGCTTTCGCACCAACAGCGATCGCGTTGCTCATAACGATGAGCTGGATCCCGTGGTTGCCGAGTTCATGCAGGCACACACTCAGGCCGAGCTTCTGGAGATATTCGAGGCCGCGGACGTGACCGTGGGCCCGGTGGCCGACATCGATCAGCTCATGGACCACCCCTACATCAACGATCGCGCGGTCATCGTCGAGCTGCCCGATGAGGAGACGGGGAGTCTGGCCATGCACAACGTGGTGCCACGTCTGTCCGGGACGCCGGCCGCGATCCGCACCCCGGCACCCGCGCTGGGCGAGCACAACACGCAGTATTTCGGCGAGCTGGGGCTGGACGAGGCGGCGCTCGCCAGCTTGCGCGCCGACGGCGTGATCTGAGCCGCGCCTGACAGCCCGTGGAAGAAAAGGCCCGTACTGGAGTAGACATCATGCAACCGTCCGAGCTTCCGGTGTGGCGTTCGATGCTGTTCGTCCCCGCCACTGCCGAGCGTTTCGTCGAGAAGGCACATCTGCGTGGTGCGGATGCGCTGATCATCGATCTGGAGGATGCGGTCGCTGCCAGTGAGAAACCCCGCGCACGTACCCTGGTCGCGGAGGTGGCGGCACGGGTCGGACGCGCTGGAGCAGACGTGCTGGTGCGTGTCAATCGACCGTGGCGGATGCTGGTCGCGGATCTGGAGGCGTCCGTCATACCGGGGATCTGCGGTCTGCTGCTGCCCAAGATCGAATCGGCGGACCATCTGTCGTTCGTCGACGAGATCGTCGACGAGCTCGAGGCCGAGCGGGGTATCGAGGCCGGTTCGATTCGATACATGGTGTTGATCGAGACGGCCCGGGGCTTCCACAACGTCCGCGAGATCGCAGCCGGCAGCCCGCGGGTGTGCGCGTTGACGCTCGGTGGGGAGGACTTCGGTCAGGTAATCGGCATGCCCGAGGTCCATCCGGATGCCATGATGGGATTCATGCAACAGGTGCAGGTCGCGGCTCGCGAGGCCGGGATACTCGCGCAGGGCTACCCGGGCTCCATCGGCAACTTCTCCGATCTCGAGGCCTACCGGCAGGACATCCGCCGTGCTCGGCAGTACGGCTTCGATGGTGGTGGCTGCATACATCCCGCCCAGGTGGCCATCCTCAACGAGGAGTTTGGCCCGTCGGCGGCGGAGATCGAGCATGCCGAGGCGCTGGTCGATGTCTACGATCGCGCGCTTGCGGCAGGAGAGGGCGCGGTGAGCTTCAAGGGCAAGATGATCGACGTGCCGGTGGCGGAGCGCGCACGACGCGTGCTGGCGCTGCGCGATCGAATCCAGGCCAGGGCGGCACGCTGAGGTCCGGCGCTCAGCTTCCCAGCCTGTAGACCCGCGTCGCGGTATCGCGAAACAGCTGGCGCTTCTCGTCAGCTGAAGCGCTGGCGACGATGCGTTTGAAGGCGTTCCACAGGACGTGATAGCTGCAGGTACCCTTGTCGACCGGGAAGTTGCTCTCGAACATGGCGCGCTGCGGTCCGAAAGCCTCGATGCAGGTCTCGATATAGGGCCCCCAGGCGGCCGCGAGCTGTTCCGAGCTCGGCGGCTGCGTACCCTCGTGAACGTCGAAGCCGAACAGACGCATGCCCATGCCGCCCAGCTTCACGCTCACGTTCGGACAGCTGGCTACCTTGCGGATACCTTCGCGCCAGTGACCGAAGACCTCGTCGCGTTTACCGACGTAGGGTCCGATGCCGATCGGACCGCCGACATGGTTCATGATGATGTTGGCATCGGGTACCGCACGCGCGATATCCACCAGCTCGTCGAGCTGGGTGTGGTACATCCAGGCGTCGAAGCTCAGTCCCATCCGGGTCAGGCAGGCAAGACCCTCGCGAAAGGCGGGGCGCCGCAGAATGTCCGGTGGCGCGTTGATCGACGAGCCCCGAGCGCTCGGATCCGGATGCCAGACCGAGCCATTGCGCACGCCACGAAAACGGCCGCCGGCCGCGGCAACCTCGGCATCCAGCACGGCCTCCACCGCCGCGCCCAGGCTCAGATCCGCATAGCCGACGATCCCGGCGGCCACGCGGGTCGTGCCAAAGCCACCGCTGGCGCTCATCGCCGCGATGCCGTTCACGAATTCGACCTCACCAACCGGTCGCATGGGCTCGGGCCCGTGCTGGCGGTACATCGCGTGGCATTCGACGAACACGGTTGCGACGATGTCGTGTCCGCTGCCGGTATCCTCCAGTAGCTCGTTCAGGAAGTACTGGTGCCCGTCGCGGTTCCACAGATGATGGTGGGGATCGACGATCGATAGTGTCGGATCGATGATGTCTTCTCGAGTCTGGGTCAGCCAGTCCTCGCGAATGGGCAGGTGACGGGTTGGGGCGCGTGACATCGGGCTGCTCTCGACTGAATCGTTTGGTTGAATGCGACGCGCCACGGTGGCCGCGCGTCCGGGCCCCGATTATGCCGTCGGCGGCGCGTCGCACGCCACACCCGGGCGCGTCAGGATGGGGGCGGGGAGCACTGATGCCGGGCCCGTTGTCAGGTGCGTTGTTGGCGGAAGCCCTCGCGCAGGGCCAGAGCGGCGCTAGCGCTCGCGCAGCATGAAGTCGCGTCCGACCAGCTTGAAGCCCAGCCAGACCAGCGCGGTGGTGAAAATCAGGATCAGAGTGCCGAGCGCGGCCACGGTCTCGAATCGGCCTTCCTCGGTCATGTCATAGATCAGCACCGACATCACTCGAGTGTTGGGCGCAACCAGGAAGATGGCCGCGCTGAGCTCACGAGTGGCCGGGATGAACACCAGCAACCAGCCGCCGAGCAGGGTCTTCTTCAGCAGCGGCACCACCACATGACGGATGGCCTTCAGCCGGCCGCCGCCGAGTATGCGCACGGCTTCCTCCATCTCCGGGTTGATGCTGCGCATGCCGGCGGAGCAGGTGCCGTAGGCGATTGGCAGAAAGCGCGCCGTGAACGCCAGGATCATCAATGCCGCGGTGCCGTACAGCGCCAGCGGTGGTGAGGCGTACGCGGCGTAGAAACCTATGGCGAGCACGATACCCGGTATCACGAACGGCGCCATGCACAGGAAGGCGAGCAACCCGGCGCCAGGCACCAGCTTGCGGGTCACCGCATAGGCGATGCACAGGGCGACACCGATGGCGAGAAAGGCGGCGCCTGCGGCGAACAGGAAACTGTTGAGCATGGCTTCACGAGCCAGGCTGTGCTCGAACAAGATCGCAAGGTAGTGACCGAAGGTGAAGTTGTCCCAGCTCATCCCCTGGCCCCATGCCTTGGAGAGCGAGGCCTGGATCATGGTGCAGGCCGGTAGGAACACCGCGAGCAGACCGACCAGCAGGCAGTAGCCCAGCAGCACCCAGCGCCAGGCGCCGACGTCGATGGCGCGCCGCTCGCCGCCCTTGCCGCTCTGGGTCACGTAGCCCTTGCGCGCCAGCAGCAGTCGTTGCACGTAGATGAGTGTGACCGTCACCAGCAACAGCGGCATCGAATAGGCCGCGGCGACCTCCATGCGCAGGGGATAACCAAAGAACTGCCAGAGCTGGGTCGTGACCAGATTGATCCTCGCCGGAATGCCGAGCAGGGCGGGAACACCGAACAGGGCGATGGATTCCAGGAACACGATGATGATGCCGCCGAGAATGGATGGCCACACCAGGGGCAGGGTGACCCGCACGGTGGCCCGCCAGGTGTTGGCGCCGAGAATGTACGCAGCCTCCTCCATCTCGGTGGAGATCATGTCGAGCGCCGACTTGGTGAACAGGAAGATGAACGGAAAGGTGTTCAGCGCGATGACCAGGACGATGCCCGAGAAGGTGTAGATGTCGAACAACACTGATTGCTCGCCGAGCAGCCAGCTCCAGGTCTGATTCAGCCAGCCGGACTTCGGCCCGGCGATCAGGATCCAGCCTATGGCGGTCAGATACGGGGGCAGGATGAAGGCGCCGAGCACGGCGCTCCAGGCCACCCACTTGCCGGGCATGTTGGTTCGCGACACGGCCCAGGCCAGTGGCACCGCCAGCACCACGCTGACAGCGGCGGTCGCGAGACCGAGCAGCAGCGAGTTGACCAGACCAGTGATGAAGCGTGCGCGGCCGTAGGCGGTGAGGTAATTGGCGAAGGTGAACTCACCGCTGCCGGTGGCCTGGAAGCTGACCTTGATCAGATAGCCGATGGGACCGACCACCAGCACCAGCAGGAACAGGAACAGCGCAATCCAGAGCAGGTTGATGGGCTCGAACGAGCGCAGTCCCGCTCGGAGGCCGCCAACCGGCGGTGCAGGACTGGCACCAGCTACATCGTGGGCTGGGCGTGTCACCGGCAACGGAGGCCCTCCTGTCGAGGATCGCGTTCGACATCGAGCGCCCGGCGCCGCGTGAGAGCGTTGGGCGACAATGTCCTCGCCAATCGGTGTGCGGTCGCGGTACGGGCCTGACGACGAGGTAAACCGTCGAGGCCCGTCGTCGTGACCCTAAGGGGTGGTCATCGGGGGCGGTCAGTTGCCGAAGATATCGCGCCACTCGACGATGACATCCTGGACGCCGGCGATGACCTCGGCTTCGGTCAGCGGCCCGATGGCTATCTCGTCGATGGCCTTGACACCAGCGGGCGGCGAGACTTCCGGACGCAACGGTTGCTGACCCTGCTTGACCTGCAGCTGCGCGGCCTCGACGCTGAGCAGATGGTTGAAGAACAACTGCGCGGCGTTCGGGTGGGGCGCGTTGGCGAGTATGGCCGAGCCGCTCAGGGACAGCTTCGCGCCGTCACTGGGATAGACGATCTCGATTGGATTCCCGGCCAGCTTCAGCCGGGTGGCGGTTGCCAGCGACGATATGCCGATGGAACGCTCCCCGGCGGTGAGCACCGTCGGTGGGTCAATCAATGAACGACCGATCAATGGGTCCTGCTTCTCGAGTTTCTCGAAGAACGCGATGCCATAGAGTTTCTTCATCATCACCGCCCACGACCCTGTGGAGCCGCTGAAGCCGGGATGCGAGATGGCGACCTTGCCCTTCCACTTCGGGTCGATGAGATCGGTCCAGTTGACCGGCGCCTCGCCCGCGGGGACCAGATTGGTGTTGTAGACCATGATGGTCGGGTTGGCCGAGGTCGTGTAGTAGTAGCCGTCGGGATCCATGTCCAGATAGGGCTTGCGCAGCTTCGCGGCGTTCTCCGGCGTGAACTGCAGCAGTTTCTTGTCGGCCTTGAGGCTGACGAGGTGGCCGACGTCGGTTGCGCTGAACACATCGCATTGGGCGACGTTGGCCCGGATGTCCTGCATCAGGCGTGCATAGGCCACCTGACCGGTGGTGCGGATCACATTGACCTTGATGCCGGGATAGCGGGCCGTGAAGGCCTGACCCATGGCCTCTGACTCGGACGTGCCGAATTGCGCCACGTACCAGGTCAGCTCGCCTTCCTGGCGGGCGGCCTCGTAGAGCTGTGTCTCCGCGGCTGACATCGGCTCGGCCGCGATCGCGGCCGTGCTGAAGGCGGTCGTGCCGAGGGAGCCGAGGAGGCTGACCAGCATCCAGCCGAGGAACCAAAACACGCCAGACGACACACGCATGATCACGCTCCTGAGTGACACCCACTGTAGAGACGTCCAACCGCTCGCGTCGGGCGCGCAAGGCCCCATCCGCAACGGTAACGGTACCGAATTGATGAACCTTGATACGACAGCCTTCAATGGCTTGTCAATATGGAATCGAAACTATTGCAATGCAGCACGGCGAGGCAGCACGGCGAGGGTGGTAGTCGATACAGGTGCGGACATGACTTCGGCTCTGGCGCCGCCAGGCAGGGTGCTATACGCCGAGCGCCAGCTCGTCGGCGACCGTTCTGCGGTGGTCCAGGCTCGTGCCGAGACGCATCGTCCAGGCGGCGGCACGCCGGTACCAGAGCTGCTGGTCGTATTCACGTACCTGGGCGACGCCGCCGTGGATCTGATTGGCCTCGCGCAGCGCCGCCTGGCAATACTCGTTGGCGAAGGCCTTGGCGCCGGCAATCTCGAGTCGCGCCGCCTCGCCCCGAGCCCGCTTCCAGATGGCCTCTCTATTCAGCAGCTCGGCGCCGTCGACCCAGGTGATCATGTTCGCGCACATGTGCTGTATGGCCTGGAACGCGGCAATCGGCTTGCCGAAGGCATGACGCTCCTTGGCGTAGGCGACCGCGCGTTCCACGGCCATGCGGGTCGCGCCGACGGTCATGGCGGTGTTCAGCATCACCGCCGTGTCGAGCATGTCCAGGGCGATGGGCCAGGCCTTGTCCACCTCGCCGAGCAGGGCGTCACCGCCGACCTGGGCGCCGTCGAAGTGCAGCTCGTACTGTCGGTCGCCGGCCAGCGTGCCGCTCGCCGTGCAGCTCAGACCCGGGGTGTCTGGGCTGACCAGCAACAAGCTGATGCCGTGCTGGGTCTCGCCGGGGGTGGTCCTGGCCGGGACGATGCAGGCGGTGCTGCTGGGAAAAGCGTCGACGAAGCGCTTGCTGCCGGTCAGACGCCAGCCGTTGCCCTGACGCTCGGCGCGGAGCTGGATGCTCGACGGATGCAGACCGAAGCGCTGCTCGCTCCAGGACCAGGTGAGCACGGCGTCACCCATGATGGCCGCCGGCAACAGGCGTTCCTGCTGCTCTGGCGTGGCATGCCGGGCCAGACACAGGGCGGCGACGGTATGGGCGAGCAACGGCACCGGCGCCAGCGCCCTGCCGGCCTCCTCGAACAGCAGGCCGAGCTGGCTCAGCGGCGCCTCGGAACCGCCGTGCATGGCGGGCAACGCCAGCCCCAGCCAGCCGAGCTCGGCCAGCGCCGACCATAGCTCACTGTCGATCTGAAGGCTCTGGTCCTCGGCTGCGCGTACCCGCGAAGGCGGGCAGCGTGATTCGAAGAATCGGCGCAAGGCCTGCTGCAGCAGGGTCTCGTCCTCGTCCAGCAATACGTCCACGTCGTGCTCCCTCAGCGGCTCTTCGGCATGCCCAGACCGCGGCTGGCTATGGCGTTGCGCATCACCTGGGTGCTGCCATGGCCGAAGGTGGAGACCATGGCGCCGACATAGTTGCGCGGAAAGCCGCCGTTGGCCGGCGCGAGCGGGCCGTCCCAGAGCTGGTGGTACTCGCCGAGGATCTGGCTTGCAGCCTCGGTGGTGCGGACCTGGAACTCTGGGCCCCAGACCTTCTCCGAGGATATCTCGTAGGGTGGATTGATGCCGCGACGCACCATGCTCAGGCTACGCATCGTGAACAGTCGGGCCACCTGGGCCTCGCTGTACAGAGCGGCGACGCGGTCGCGTGTCACCGGATCCCGGGCGAGCTCCTGGCCGTCCGGGTCGTTCTGGAGATGGCTCAGCAGCGCTTCGAAGGCGGACACGTAGATGCAATAGCGCCGCGCGCCCGCGCGGCCGAGATTGAGCGCCGCGGCGCCGATGTACCAGCCACGGTTGCGGTCACCGAGCAAGGCGGTCGCGGGCACCCGCACATCGTCGAAGAAGACCTCGTTGGTGCGCCCCCCGGGCAGCGTGCGCAACGGCCGCACGGTGATGCCGGGGGTGTCCATCGGAACCAGGAAGATGGATATGCCGTCGTGACGCGCTGCGTCGGGATCGGTCCGTGCCATGAGATAGATATGCGTGGACTGCTCGGCGCGGGTGGTGAAGACCTTCTGGCCGTTGATCACGAAGCCGTCCGCATCCTCGACCGCACGGGTTCGCAGCGAGGCCAGATCGGTGCCACCGCTGGGCTCGGTGTAACCGAGCGCGAAGCTGATCTCACCGCGTACCATGCGCGGGATGAAATAGCGCTTCTGGGCTTCGGTACCGGCGCTCATGATTGCCGGTGCCTGCTCGATGAAGTTACCGAGATTGAGTGGCACACGGGCGCGCGCCAGCTCCTCTTCGAAGATGTACTGATCGATGAGGTCGGCGTTACGCCCGCCGAACTCCTCGGGCCAGCTCATGCCGATCCAACCCTGCTCGCCGATCCGGGCGATCAGCTCGCGCGTCGCCGGCCCTATGGGCTCGCCGGCGCTGGAGGCATCGATCTCGGCGCGCACCGTATCGGTGACATGAGCGTCCAGGAACTCGCGCACCTCGGCTCGGAAGCGCTCGTTCTCGGGAGTGAATGCGAAGTCCACGCTGGTCTCCTTCGGTCCCGACCAGGGACCGGCCGCGTTGAGCACCCGCTGCCTCGCCGAGACGACCGAAACCGTCGGCCAAGGCCACGCCTCGATGTCCGATTCTGTGCGCGCGCGGTCACCGCTGCAAGCGCGGCGGCGCCTGACGGCATCCGCATCCGCTGGCGCCCGACGCCGCCGGTGGCTGGGACGTTCTCCCGTACACGTCGTGGGGCACGGGTTTCGGGGCACACGATGTGCGAAGATGCGCGGCGTGCCGGTCTGGCGTGGTCCAAGAGCGCCGTATCCATACGGGCCGCGCCCGGACGGCTGGCGTCCAGCCAGCGACCCACCACCGGCCATCATCAGGCCGGCCAACGGGGCCGCGCCTGCGGCGTGTTGCCAGCTGATGTCCGGACTTCGACCGACCCCGATGCCGACTGCATTCAAGGTGCGTAGCTTTCGCTTCCAGTTCTTTGCCGACCTGCTGACCGCATGGGGCATCGAGATGGAGGTGCTGATTCTCGGTTGGTACGTGCTGACCGAGACCGATTCGCCGTTCCTGCTGGCACTGCTGGGGGCACTGCGCTTTGGTGGCACGCTGCTCTCGCCATTGGTCGGCTCACTCGCCGATCGCTTCGCCCGCAAGCCGATGCTGGTGTGCATCAGGGCAATGTTCACTGCCCTCGCCATGCTGTTGATGGTGTTGAGTCTATCCCAGTGGCTCGAGCCCTGGCACGTGTTCGCGGTGGCGGCGTTGGGTGGCCTGATCCGGCCCGCGGACATGATGCTGCGGCAATCGTTGATCGCCGACGCGTTGCCACATGAGTTGCTGATGAACGCGATGGGGCTGTCGCGTAGCACCGTCGACGGCGCGCGTATCGCCGGTGCGCTGGCCGGCGCCGGGCTGATGGCGGCCATCGGGCTGGGGCCGGCCTATGCGGTGGTCGCTTGCTTCTATGCCGGCAGCGTGCTGCTGAGCCTTGGCATCATCGGCGTGCCCAGGGATCGGATCAGGGTTCGGTCGCGGCCACTGTACGACCTGCTGGAAGGGTTACGTTATCTGCGTACCTCACCGGTCATCATGACCTTGCTGAGCTTTGCCTTCCTGGTCAATTTCACGGTCCTGTCGCTGAGCGGTGGCTTGCTGCCGGTTGTGGCCCGAGACGTCTATCACGTCGACGAGAAGGGCCTGGGGCTGATGATGGCCTGCTTCGCGGGTGGCGCCTTGCTGGGCTCGCTGATGCTGGCGGCGCGGTTGCGCAGCCGACAGCCGGCACGCCTGATGCTGTTCAGCGTGGTCGTGTGGCACCTGCTCTACGTGCTGTTCGCTCAGGTCGACTCTCTGGCGATCGGGCTTGCGCTGCTGGCCGCCATCGGTCTGGTGTCGAGTCTGACCATGGTGCCGATGGCGTCCTTCCTGCTGATCGCCATCGAGCCCGCATATCGGGCGCGGATCATGGGTGTACGCCAGCTCGCGGTGTTCGGTCTGCCGCTCGGTCTGCTGCTCGCGGGCGCGTTCATCGAGACGCTGGGAGTGGCCGCGACCTTCAGCCTGTATGCCGTTCTGGGCGCCGTGCTGGGCGCTGTTCTGGGGCTGTATCTATGTCGATGCTCGGTGGCGGGCGGCGAGGTGTCGCTGCGGGTCGAGAGCGATCGGTCGACGCTGGAACGTTCCGCGCGCAGCGTTTCCAGCGATTGACCCGCGAAACGCCCCGGCCGGGCTGTTCGACGATCTCAGTCTGGCGCGTCGGCGGAGGGGCCGCGGGGCTCCGGTGGCCGTTCTCCGAGCAGATTGCGGTAGCGGTCCCGCAGCTCGCTCTTTTGCACCTTTCCGACTGCGTTCCTGGGTAGCGTCGGAACGAACAGGATGGCATCGGGCATCCACCAGCGGGCGATGCGCTCGCGCAGATAATCGCGCACCTGCGACTCGCGCGGCGACGCGCCTGCCTCGGGCACCAGCAGCAGCACCGGGCGTTCCTGCCAGCGTGGATGAGCAACGCCAATGCAGGTGGCCTCGGCGACACCCGGACAGCCGGCCGCGATGTTCTCCAGGGTCACCGAGCTTATCCATTCGCCGCCGGACTTGATGGCATCCTTGGCGCGATCGGTGATACGTATCCAGGCCGCCGGATCGAGCGTGCCGATGTCGCCGGTGTCCAGCCAGCCATCGCTGGTGAAGGGGCCGGATTCGGACTGGCCCGGCGTGGAGTCGTACGCCTTGGACTGGCCGAAGTAGGCGCTGGCCACGGCCGGCCCACGTACCTGCAGATGGCCGACGCTGGCGCCGTCCTCCGCCAGCGTGACGCCCGATTCGTCGACCACCCGGACATCGGACAGAAAGATTGGCTGCCCCTGACTGAGCTGCTGTAGGTGTCGCTCGGCGGGATCGGCGCCAGGATCCGGAATGGACACGCTGAGCGCCTGGGTGGTCTCGGTCATCCCAAAGGCATGCGTGACCCGCGGCCCGAGCGCCTGCAGTCGTGCGATCAGCGACTCGGACGGCGCGGT
>JAGRHX010000061.1 GCA_020444775.1 Gammaproteobacteria bacterium | reverse complement strand
AGGTCTTGCCGGCGGTCCAGGCGAAGGGTCTGCCGAGCGGGCCTTCGCGGTCACCCGGTGCCTGACCCACCAGCAGGATCGGCGACAGCACGGCCCGACCGGTCACGACCGGGCCTATCATGTTCGGGCATAGGGTACAGCTCAACAGCGATTCGCGGTGAGCGATGAGTCTTTCGAGCGCGGTCATGACAAAGACGGGAGGTTGGGGATGAGCGGTCAGGGGCAGTCAGCACTGAAGCATCGTATCAAGCTCGGCACCGTGTTGCCGCACCGTGCCGTGCAGCCGATTCCACCACAGTTGCCGGGGCGAATCGCGCGGCGCGCCGAGGCACTGGGCTTCGCCGACCTGTGGGTCACCGAGAATACCCTGGATCATGCCTTCTGCCTGGACCCGATGGTCGCGCTCAGTCATGCAGCCGCCTGCACCAGCCGGATCCGACTCGGGGTGTCGGTGGTCGTCCTACCCACTCATAATCCGATCCATGTCGCGCATCAGACCCTCTCGCTGGACCATCTGAGCGAGGGGCGCGCGATGCTCGCGGTCGGCATCGGCCGGCCCCAGCATTACGCCGAGTTCCAGGTACCCACGGCCCGGCGGGTTCGGCGTTTCAACGAGGCCGTGGCGGTGATCCGTGCCCTCTGGCAGAACCCCGTGGCTGACTATCAGGGGGAGATCTTCGAGCTACATGGGGCCAACATGGGGATCCGACCGGTGCAACAGCCGACACCGCCGCTGTGGATGGGTGGTGGTCATCCCGACGCGGTGCGACGTGCTGCCCGACTCGCCGATGGCTGGATGGGCGCCGGTAGTCAGGATAGCCAGGCCTTCGCCGAGTGCGTGCCGATCCTGCGAGCGGCGCTGAGCGAGGCCGGCCGCGACCCGGCGGGCTTCACGGTATCCAAGCGGGTGTTCATGGCGGTCGACGACAAGCCGGCCAGGGCGCGCGCCATGCTGCATCGCTGGTTCACCGAGGTCTATCGCACCGAAAAGCAGACCGACAGCGCCGGTGTGTACGGCACCCCCGAGCAGGTGCGTGAGCAGCTCGAGGCGCTGGTCGAAGCCGGCGCCGAACATCTGGTGTTGAATCTGGTCGACGACTACGAAGCGCAGCTCGAGGCGCTGGTCGGGATCATTGGCTGACCCGTAGCTCCGGCGCCGTTGTGGTCGCCGGAACGTGGTCGCCGGTCAACGCCTCGATGGGCATGGGTTGCGCAACCGCGAAACCTTGCACGAAGTCCACTCCCACCTCGGTGAGATGCTCGAGCACGGCCGAATCGTGCACGCACTCGGCGACCACACGCATGCCGAGCAGGTGGCCCATCTCGGCAATCGATCGGACCATCGCCAGGTTCAGCGGATCGCTGTGCAGATCACGGACATAGACGCTGTCGATCTTGAGGAAATCGACCGGGAATGACTTCAGATAGCCGAACGAGGACAGACCGCTGCCGAAATCGTCCAGCGCGAACCGGCAACCGAGCGCGCCCAGTTGCTTGATGAAGCTGCGTGCCCGGCTGGTCTCGGTGATGGCGACGGTCTCGGTGATCTCGAAACACAGACTGCGCGGCGCGACCGGGCTGGCGCGCACGTTGGCGGCCAGGAAGTCCAGGAACTTCGGATCGCAGATCGAGGCCGCCGAGAGATTGATCGCGATGCAGTGCGGGTTCGCCGACGAGCTGGGCAGACCGCTGCGTTCCAGCCAGCGTAGGGTCTGTTCCACGACCCACTGATCGAGCCGCACCGCGAGGCTGAATCGCTCGGCGGCAGGGACGAAGGCGCCCGGCGGAATCAGACCGCCCTCGCCATCGTGCATGCGCAGCAGCACTTCGGCATGCAGCGGCGCCCTGGTCACCGAGACCGAGCTCGCGGGCGCGGGCTCGGTAAGCTCGGTCAGCGCCACGATCGGTTGCGCGTACAGGGCGAAGGCGTCCTCGTTGAGTGCCTTGGCGATTCGGGTGCCCCAGCGGTTGTCACTCTCGCGCCGGGCATTGTCCAGGGCCCGGTCACGATGTACGTGCACGCGATTGCGGCCATGAGCCTTGGCATCCAGGCAGGCCGAGTCGGCTGCCGAGAACACGTCGTCGACCGTGCCGGTGCCGGCGTCCAGGGCCGCCACGCCGATGCTGGCCCCCACCGCGAAGATGTGGGTATCCCAATGGAAGGGCTCGGTCGCCAGGCACTCGAGCAGCAGCTCGGCTGAGCGTTTCGCGTCGGCCAGCGAGCAGTCGCGCATCAGGATCGCGAACTCGTCACCGCCGATGCGCCCGACCAGATCGGATCGGCGCACCCGTTCGGTCAGTCGCTGGGCCACGTGCCGCAGCAGCGCATCACCCGCGGCGTGACCACAGGTGTCGTTGACCAGCTTGAACTTGTCCAGATCGACAAAGCACAGTGCCTGGCGGTCCGGTGGCATATCGGCGTCGGTCATCGCCTCGGCCAGCTGCGTCTCGAACTCGCGGCGATTCAGCAACCCCGTGAGCGCATCCCGGCAGGCGTGGAACTCGAGCTCCTGGGAGAGCAGGTGGGTCTCGGTGATGTCCTCGGCGACGATCAGCACCGGCGCCAGATCGGTATCGTCGGGATCGTGCGCGCGGGGCTCGCGCTCCAGCTCCGGCACCGCGCGGCGGCGCTTGTCCAGCCTGTCCGAGGTGCGTCGTTCGGGACCACGCGCGGTCAATCGCAGCCAGATCTCCTGGCCGTTGACGTCCCGGGTCGAACCCTCGAAGCGAAACGTCTGTGCCGGATTCTCCAGACAGAGCTGCAGGTAATGGGCCAGAGAATGCTCGTCGGCGAGGACGATGCGCTCGGCCAGCTTGGAGCCTTCCAGCTGGCGACGTTCGAAGCCCAGCTCCTGACAGGCGTAGTCATTGACCGAGACGACCACGCCGTTGACGTCGACGCTGAAGAACATCGACGGATGCTTGTTGTACAGGTTGCGGAAACGCTGCTCCTCCCGACGCAGGGCGTTGCGGGTGGCCTCGAGCTGACGGACCGTCTCGTTAAGGCGCTCGATGGTCAGCAGGGCGCCAATCCGGGTCGAGGCCATGGAGGCGATGATCGTCAGCAGCTCGACATGTTCCTTGGTATAGAAGTGAGCGGCCGAGTGCTCGGAGTCGATGACGCCCAGGACCCGGTTCTCGAGCACGATCGGCACCGCCAGCTCCGAGAGCCGTGGCTCGTCGTCGACGATGTAGCGTGGGTCCTCGCGGACGTCGTGAATCAGCTCGGGCTGCCCGGTCATCGCCACGGTGCCGACGATTCCCTGACCGAGTGGGATCTCGATCGGGTTGACGATCAGCTGACCTTCCGGGCTTTTCGGGCCGAACGCCGCTCGCTGCACCAGGATGTTGCGGTGCTCGTCGAGCAGATAGATGACGCAGTCCTCCAAGCCGAGCTTGGAGATGGTCGTCTTGGCGATCAGCCACACCAGCTCGTCGAGGGTCTGCTCGCGCAGGATCGCCAGGGCGAGCTCGTGAATGACATCGATCAGGTTGGCCCGCGCTTGCGCGGCACCCGACTCGATGCTCATTGCCGAGCTCAGTTCCGATGCTTGCATGGTCAGACCATCAGATCCCAGGCAGTCCCGCCGACGCCGCTCGTCGACATGTTCGCCCTGCGTTGGTTTCAGTTCAGCGTTGGTTTCAGTTCAGCGGGTAGTCTGCCCGCCGCCGCTCAAGACGGGGAACCGCCTGCTCCGCGTCGTCATCCTGCCACACCGGACAGGCACCCTCCTGTGCGAATCCGCACCGCGGGTGGTAGCGAAGCGTGGTCATTGCTCGGAGCACGCATCGGACAGGCGCCCGGCCGCCCCACAAGGTGTCCCCCCGACCGGCACCCGGTCGTGTTCCCAGGAGCGACCCCCTCAGCCCCACCTTGATGGGTCCCCCCTGAATCCACCTGGCCGACCCCGGAACAGCCACACCTTCACTGTCCCGTTCTCCCGACCCGCGCTCATCCAGTTAGGTGACATCCGGGCATTCCGTACCTGTTTACCCGAAAAATCAGGAACGTCGGTCTGGAAAATGCATAAATTCACAAAAGTAACGTGAAATCTCCTTACGAGGAAAGGAAATCCCAGGTTTAATGGGCGACAGTCACGGAAATCAGGTAATCGTCCCGGGATTTTCACTCGTTACCGCCATAATCCCAACTCTCGGTTTGCATTGGAACATTGGAGGTATACCCATGGGCGCGTGCGTTCATGAACCCGATCACCATGTCGTCTCACCGGCCGCGAACATTACCCGGCTGCGCCAGGATTCGTCGTTGATCGGTGAAGATGCGAGCGTGTCGACATCCGCGCTGCCGATCGTCGATATCGCTCCCCTGCGCCGGAACAGCCGTGCGGACATCGCAAGCGTGGCCCGCCAGCTCGGCGAGGCTGCCGAAGGCAGCGGTTTCATCTACATCGCGGGGCACGGCGTCAGCCCGAACCTCCAGGAATCGGTCTACCGTCAGGCCGCCGAGTGGTTCGCCCTGACCGAGGAAGAGAAGCTCGAGCACTACATCGGCAATTCGGCCCATCACCGGGGCTATGTGCCGTGCTCCGAGCGCGGTGACTACGCGGACGAGGGCGATGCCCGGACCTATGAAGCCTTCGATCTGTCGCTGGATCTGGCACCGGATGATCCGGATATCGGGCCGGACAAGCCGCTGCTCGGACCCAACGTCTGGCCGGACCAGCCGGGCTTCAAGCAGACCGTGGGCGCCTACTACGATCAGATGGCCGAACTCGGTCGGATACTCACGAGCGCCTTCGAACTGTACCTTGGGGTGGCCCCCGGCGCGATGCGTAATCGCATGGACAAGCCCACCTCCCAGCTACGTCTGTTGCACTACCTGCCGACGCCGCAGGCGCGGTCGTCGCGTCCGCCCTCATGGTCCGCGGAGCTGGCCGCCGCGCTGTCCGGCTCGCGCAGCACTCGCAGCGGATCCCTCATGACGGGCGATACGCCGGTCAACATGGGCGCGCACACCGACTACGAGTGTTTCACCCTGCTGCACCAGCGCAATCCCGGACTGCAGGTGCTCAACAATGACAATCAGTGGATGCTCGCACCGCCGGTCGACGGCACCTATGTGATCAATATCGGCGACATGCTCGAGACCTGGACCAATGGTCGTTTTCGAGCCACCGTGCATCGTGTCGTCAGTCAGGGTGAAGAGCGCATGTCCATGCCCTTCTTCGTCGCCGCTGACTACGACGCCGTGGTCCAGCCGCTGCCGGAGCTGGTGCCGCGTGGTGAGCAACCGCGCTACCCGGCGCTGGTGGCCGGTCATCACCTGATGGGGCAGCTGTTACGGGACTTCCCGTACCTGCGGCGTCGTCACGAGCGTGGCGAGCTGAAGCTGCCGTTCGAGATCCCCGACGGAAATCCCTTCGAGCAGCGCAGGCTGGCGGCACACGCGGCCGGCGCATCGACCGTGTCGACCGCCAGTAGCGCGATCGCGGCCTGAAGCGCGGCACTGCGATACCCATCGTCTGTCAGGCAGCCACGACCCCTGTGACGGCCAGCTGGCCGTCGACAGGCCCGCAATCGGGGCTGCGGGAGCCGATTGTGTCGCTCGCTGTACCAACGGTGAAGCAACTTGTGCCATATTTGGGAACGAAATGCCGGGGCTGTTCCAGGTCCGAGACGCTTGCCCGTGACGTGGCACGACCGGTGCGCGCTTTCCAGGGCGCGCCGCAACATCAACGTTGACCGGTGGCCCCACCACCGGGGAGAACCGATCGAATCGACGGAGAACTGACTGAATGCCATCGCTGGAAACGATGTTCATGGTCGCCCTGGCGGGCCTCGCGCTCAGCGCGTCGCCCGGTCCCTCGATGCTCTATGTGTTGTCGCGCAGCGTCGGCCAGGACCGCAGCGCGGGCCTGGCATCGGCAGCCGGTCTCGCGGTCGGCGGTGTCATGCATGCCATCGCGGCCGCAATCGGTCTGTCCGCGCTGCTGAGCTACTCGCCCACCATATACAGGTTGCTGACCCTGGCGGGCGCCATATATCTGATCTACCTGGGCGTGCAGATGTATCGGTCCAGGCACGAAGGCATGGGCGAGACCTGCACGGTTCGACAGCAGCCGCTTTGGTCGATCTTCCGGCAGGGCGTGCTGGTCGAAGTGCTGAATCCGAAGACCGCGTTGTTCTTCGTCGCCTTCCTGCCGCAGTTCGTGCATCACGACGGCGGTGCCGCGCACACGGTGATGCTGCAGGTGTTCATCCTCGGCATGCTGATCCCCTTGACCGCGGTACCCTCGGACCTGATCGTTGCCTACACCGGTGGCACGCTGGCGCGGCGTATCTCCAGCAATCCGCAGGCACGCAGCCTGCTGAACTGTCTGGGCGCGGCCTTCCTGGTCTTTCTCGGCTTGAGGATCTTCCTCGGCTGAGATCG
>JAGRHX010000972.1 GCA_020444775.1 Gammaproteobacteria bacterium | reverse complement strand
CCCATTCACTCCTGGAAATGGGCATCGACGCGATGAAGATCTGGCCGCTCGACTATGCGGCGGAAGCGTCGTCCGGTTACTGGATCAGCGCGGAGGACCTCAACAAGGGCCTCGAGCCGTTCGAGAAGATCCGCGCGGCGGTCGGTGACAAGATGGAGATTGCGGCCGAGCTGCATTCGCTGTGGTCGCGGCCGATGGCGGTGAAGATCGCGCAGGCGCTGGAGCCGATAAAGCCGATGTGGGTCGAAGATCCGGTGTTCATGGATCACCTTGGCTCGATCGGAGACGTGGCGCGGGCGACGCGGTGCCCGATCGCGGTCGGCGAGACGCGCGGGTCGGTGAACGACTTCCGGCAACTGTTCGAGCTCGATGCGCTGTCTATGGCGATCATGGATGTGACGTGGTGCGGTGGTGTCTCGATCGCCAAACGGGTCGCGACCATGGGCGAGGCGTATCACATGCCGGTCGCGTTCCACGATTGCACGGGGCCGGTGGCGCTGACGGTGTCGACGCATCTCGCGCTCAATGCGCGCAACTGCTGGGTGCAGGAGATGGTGCGGGCGTTCTATTATGGATGGTACGGGCGTTTCGTGACGGAGCTGCCACCGGTCACCAAAGGCATGATCACGGTGCCGCCGGGGCCGGGGCTCGGGACGGCGCTGCAGCCGGACGTCAAGACACGTGCGGACGTGTCGGTGCGGCGGACGACGGCGGCGGATCTCTAAATGACGCTCGACTGGTTGCTCGCGGTGACGGGGTTCTGCTTTGTGACGTGTTTCACGCCGGGGCCGAACAACGCGATGCTGATGGCGTCGGGGCTCAACTACGGCGTGCGCCGAACGGTGCCGCACATGCTCGGGGTATCGTTCGGGTTCCCGGTGATGGTGTTCTGCGTCGGGCTCGGCATCGCGCAGGTGTTCAAGGCTTATCCGATGCTCTATCTGGCGCTGAAGGTCGTAAGTATCTTGTATCTGCTGTGGCTGGCTCTGCAGATCGCGCTGGCTGATACGGTCAAGACCAGCTCGGGCGGGACGAAACCGTTGACCTTCATG
The DNA here is from genome assembly GCA_020444775.1 of Gammaproteobacteria bacterium. The sequence continues at coordinate 684 of JAGRHX010000972.1, read as the reverse complement.
CAGGCTGCTGCCTTTCAGTGGGTCAACCCGAAGGCCTGGATCATGGCTGTCGGGATCAGCGCGACCTATCTGGTGCAAGGTGCGTTCTGGACGAGCCTCGTCGTGTTCAGCGGAATATTCCTGCTCGCGGGGCTGTGCTCGTCGTCGTCGTGGATGCTCGGCGGCGCCGGGCTCAAGGCGGTCATCAGCAATCGCACGGTGGTTCGCGCAATCAATATCGTGCTGGCGCTGCTGCTGGTGGGCTCGCTCTGGCCGGTCGCCAAGGACCTGCTCGACGGATCGTTGCCGGGCTTGTGATGGCCAATATGGCCGCTTCTGCGGATTTATCGGCTCAATTGTCGCTTAACGAATAATTTTCCTTGGCAGAGGGGGGGCTAATTGGCTAACCCTCACGGCTGATCCAAGAGACCATAAACTCAAGCTCGAAAAGGGAACGCCGATGCGTGTCTATTATGATCGCGACGCCGACATCAATCTCATCAAAGGCAAGAACGTTGCCATCGTCGGCTATGGCAGCCAGGGACGCGCACACGCCCTCAACCTGAAGGATTCAGGCTGCAAGAACATCACGATCGCGCTGCGTGAAGGTTCGGCGACCGCGAAGAAGGCGGAAGCCGACGGCCTGCCGGTCAAGAACGTCGCCGATGCGTCCAAGGACGCCGACCTGATCATGATGTGCGCGCC
>JAGRHX010000971.1 GCA_020444775.1 Gammaproteobacteria bacterium | reverse complement strand
GGTGGCGAGATCCAGCTCACCGATGGTATCGCCTCGTTGCTGGAGAAGGAGCGGGTCAAGGCCTACCGCTTCGACGGCAAACGCTATGACTGTGGCAGCAAGCTCGGGTTCCTCCAGGCCCAGGTCGAGCTCGGCATGAAGCACCCGGAGCTGGGCGCCGACTTCAGGCAGTATCTGTCCGCCCTGGAGCGTTGATCGGCGCGGGCCTTCATCAATGTCAGCCGTCGCGCGTCTGCCACGCAGTGATTCGAAACGATCCGACGATCCGGGGTTCCGTGCCGGCGCGCACTGGCTGAAGGTGCTGGGCTGGCTGCTGGTGCTGGGGGCGGCCTTCGGCTCGGCCTACAGACGTCCGAGCATCGCGCTGTGGTCGCTGACCGACACCTTCTGGGCCGTCGTTTTCGGCTCGCTGTGTGGATTGCTGGTGCTGCCCTACCTGTGGTGGCAGCGACGCACCACCTACGAGCATCGCACCCTGCTTGCCAAGCTCGCGGGCAATTCGCTGTTCGTCTATCCGCGCCCTGGCCTGGAGCAGCACGTGCCGGTGCTGGGCGCGGTCAAGCTGAGCGCGGGTGAGCGGTTCGGAGAGCGGGTCGCGGTGGTGGTAGAGCGTGCCGGGGCGGTGGACGACACGCACACGCTGGATCTGGGTGACGAGGACCTGCAGCGGGTGCTGGAATTCGCCAATCGCGTCTTGGAGATGCGTGCCGGCGACGATCCGGCCGACTCCGCCCAGCAGCCATGATCCGCCAATGAGCCAGCCACCGGTTCGGCGGCGCTGATAGGTGTGTCGGGACCGAGCCGCTCAGCGAACCCTCTCCAGCCCGCGACCGCCGACCATCAGCCGACCTACCGGAACCCGATCCAGCGCTTCCAGCCCGGCCGACTCCAGACGTAGCAGCTCACCGTCGCGTGCCGTGCGTTGCACCGGCACGTGACAGCTCGCGGCCAGCGCCGCGTTGGCGCGTAGCTTGTCCGTGCTGCCATGCACGGCGAGCACCGAGAGTGGCTTGATCCAGCCGTACATGCGGCGCAACTCTTCCTGCGCTGGGTGACCGGAGACGTGGGTATGGTGCAAGCCGTGCTCGAACACGGCGATGCCGCGCCGCGCCAGTCGTTGTTTGATTGCGTCGATCTCCGGCTCGTTGCCGGGGATTGCGCGCGACGAGAAGACCACGCTGTCGCCCGGCTCGAGGTCGAGCGAGGGATGCATGTCGTTGGCCAGCCGATGCAGCGCGGCGCCGGGTTCACCCTGGCTACCGGTGACCAGGGCCAGCAGATTCTCGGCCGGCACGAGTCCGGCGTGTCTTTCCTCGACCAGCTCTGCCGTTGGGGTGAAATAGCCCAGTGCACGGCCGATGGCCGCGGTGCGCCGCAACGAGCGGCCCAACAGACCGACGCAGCGACCGGTGTCGGCGGCCACCTCGGCAAGCGTCTGGAACCGGGCGATGTTGCTCGAGAAACAGGTGACGATCACCCGTCCCGGGCATTCACTGACGATCCCACGCAAGGACGCCCGCAGGGATTGCTCGGAGCCGGAGCAGCCGGGCAGATCGGCGTTGGTCGAATCGCTGACCATGCACAGCACCGGCTCGCGCGCCAGCCCCAGCAGCCGGCGTTGGTCGAAGCTCGCACCGACGACCGGCGTCGGGTCGAGCTTGAAATCGCCG
>JAGRHX010000970.1 GCA_020444775.1 Gammaproteobacteria bacterium | reverse complement strand
AGGTCTGCGGATGCACGATCTGGCCCTTGAAATCTTCCATGCCGGGCCACTCGGGTGTATAGCCCTCGCTGTGCCGGTAGTAGCCCTGGCACATCCACAGGAAATTGCCGGTGAAGCGCAGCCGCTCGCCGGTGTCCAGGCGACGCACATCGAGCGTCCAGAGCCGCTCGGTGCTGTCCCAGCGGGCGGCCTGGATCCGGTGCCGGTAGCGGATGTGGCGATCGATCTCGTTCTCTTCGATCACCTCGCCCATGTAGGCGAGGATCTCCTCCGCGGTGGCGATGGGTGGCCCCGTCCAGGGCTTGAAGCGGTATCCAAAGGTGTGCAGATCGCTGTCGGAGCGGATGCCCGGGTAGCGGTGCGACCACCAGGTGCCGCCGAAGCTCTCGAAGGTCTCGAGCACCACGAAGGTCTTGTCCGGACACTGCTGCTGCAGATGATAGGCCCCGCCGACGCCCGAGATCCCGGCACCGACGATGAGCACATCGAAATGCTCGGGCTGCCCGGCCCCGGCCGTGATACGGGTGATGCCCCCACCTGTTCCATCCATCTCGTTGACTCTCTCTCGATTGATCTTCGGATGATTTTCGGACGAAGACGATGACAGAGCCATGCTACGCGTCTGACCGGGTCCGGGGTACCCCGCTGGCAGTGGTCCCGTCCATCGACCTGCCGACTCTGGCCGGCGGAAAAGCCGACGCCTTGATCTCGGTCAAATCACGTTGCTGCCGGATGTCGCAGCAGCGAGGCTCCATGGTCTCAGACGCGAGCCAGGTAGTCACTCGCGGTCAGCACGAAGAGCAAGAGCAGCCAGTACAGGCTCGCCAGTGCGCAGAGTCGCAACACGCTGCCCGCGCTGCCCAATCTCATGAAGAACCAGACGATCAAGGCCACCTTGGATGCAGCGATCGTCATGTTGAGCAGCATGTTCACAACGCCGAGCGGTATGAATGCGCTCGCCACCGTAACGGCCAGCAGCACCGTCAACGCCAGCCAGACCAGGAGCGGTCCGCGCCATAGGGCCGCGCTGCTTGTGGATGATGCTTTCATGGGTGGCGGTTCATCAGCGTGTCCTCAGGCGCGGCCGATCAGATACAGCAAGGGCAGGAGCACCACCCAGATGACGTCGACGAGGTGCCAGTACAACGCAACGCCTTCGACGGCGGTCGAGCGGAGTGTCGCCCGTTTGCGGTGCATATGGGACAGGAGCAGACCGACCAGCCCGACGCCGATACCGAGATGCACAGCGTGCAGGCCGGTCATGACCCAGTAGAACGCCCAGAACAGCTGAGCCGTCGCTGGCTGCAGCGCGAATCCCGGCCCGGGTAGCAGTCCTTTGCTGATATCGGCCTGGTATTCGAAGCCCTTGGTGACCAGGAACGCGATCCCCAGCCCAGCGGTCAACAGCAGGCAGATCGAGGTCATCCGGCGAAGCGCGTGCTCTACGCCGCGGCTGGCCATCGCCATGGTGAGGCTGCTCGTCATCAGGATTGCGGTATTCAGCGTTCCGTAGAAGACGTCGGTGTGCGCGGCCGCCGCGCGCCAGGCCTCGGGATGCAGACCACGATAGACCGCATACCCGAGAAACAGACCCCCGAACAACAAGACCTCACTGACCAGGAAGATCCACACGCCCAGGGAGACTCCTTCCGCCTGGCGGCTGATGCTCTGCCAGGGTGCTAGCGGCGACTGCGCCGCCTCACGCATCGTCATCGTGGCGCTCCGTCCCGGCGGGCTGGTCGCTGGCGGCTCGGCCAGGCATCGGATAGCTGTACGGTGCCGCGTCGACCGTAGGTGGCGAATCGAAATTGCCCGGCGGTGGCGGGGAGGGTGTAGACCATTCGAGGCCGGTTGCGCCCCAGGGGTTGGCGGTCGCGCGCCGACCTTTCAGCAGGGACAGCGGCAGGTATACCAAGGGCGCGATATAGGCCACCGCGAGTATCAGCGTTCCAGCCGAAGACAGGACATGCCAGACCTGAAAAACCTCCGGGTAGACGTGA
>JAGRHX010000969.1 GCA_020444775.1 Gammaproteobacteria bacterium | reverse complement strand
GGCGACAGACCGATGGCATTACCGTAGATCGGCAACAGGAAGTTGCCCAGCTCGCTGCCCGTCTCGAGGATACCGGCGGTGATCAACACCCGACGCAGCGCACCTTCACGCAGCAGATCCAGCACCCGACCACGGACCGCCGCCGACTGGCCACCGGCACTCGCGCGACGAACCCTGGGTGCGAGGAAGACCAGCATCGCCAGAGCCGGCAATGGCAGCAGGGCCATCATCAGATAGGTGCTGCGGTGACCGATGGATTCGATGGCGAAGCCCGCGACCACCGGGCCGATGAGCGCGGTCACGCTCACACACAGACTGTACCAGCTATAGTTTCGAGTCCGGACAAGACCCTCACCCAAGGTACCGATGAGATGCTGCACGGTGACGGTGTAGAAGATGTAGCAGGTGCCGATCAGGGTTGCCGAGACGAACAGGGCCGGCAGCACGGGCAAGGCCCATGGCAGCAGCAAGCCGCCGATCAGACCACAGCAACCGATGAGCATCGGCGTACGAAAGCCGATCCGATCGGAGAGCCGGCCGGCCAGCACCGACAGGAAGGCGGGAAACACCGAGAACATCGCGAACAACAGACCGATGGTGAACGCGCTCGCGCCCAGATCGAGCGCGAACAGGGTCATCAGGATCTTGCTGGCACGAAAACTGGTGTGATTGAAGACCTGGATAAGGAGGATCAGGTGGATGCTCATCGGCGACCGGCTGCAGCTTGCGCACACGGCGCACATGCAACGATGTCGTCCATGACGAGATCGATCCCCGCGCGCCGCTCCAGGCCCCGATCATACGCTGGACCGCAGACGGATGGGCGGCGATGTCTGCGAGCGCGGAGCGTGCTCAGGCGCCAAGCTCTATCGCGCTGGGCTCGAGCAGGCTCTGCAGTCGCAGCCACTCGAGCGCGGCGATCTCCTCGGCAACCTCGCCAACCAGCGGAGTCACCACTGACGGCAGCGCCAGCGGGGCACAGGCGGCGGCGAAAGCCCCGGCAAGCAGACGGACACCATCGCATCGGTCCACCGACTCGACGAGCTTGATACCGATCTCGGCCGGCCGTTGCCCCGTGGCCTCGCAGCGCACCGACACCGCCCCGCTTGTCGCCACCGACGTCGACGTCGCGGCCCTCGGTTCGGGCGCCAGCCTGGCAAGCGCCTCAGCCAGCCGCTCCAGATAGGCCTCGACAATCCCCGGTTCGGCATCGACGATCCGGCCCAGACCCTCGAGGTACGGCAGCACGGTCTCACGGTCCCGGCCACATTCGCCGTGCAGTCGCAAGCGCTCCTTCAAGCGCAGCAGCATCTCCTGCCCGGAGCCGACCAGACGCTGCGCCGTGCTCCGCAAGCGGGCCTCGCCAACCGGCTCGACCACCGGTGCGATACATCTCAGCTTGCTCAGCTCATCGGAGACACGCAGCAGGCAACGATAGGCATCGAGGCTGGTGCGGGAATAGTGAATCGCTACCCGGGTATCGTCCTGCTCGTCCGCGATGCGTCGGACACTCGCGCGTGCCCGCAGCCGTCCGCGACGGCCGGGCAGGGAAAGCACGATCTGCACCGGCTCACCGGCGAACAGGCGTCCGCGCCCGGTGCCGATCCATTCGAACGTCGACGGTTCCGAGGCTTGCGACTGCAATACCCGGGCATCGCTGGATGCCTGGCCTGAGATGCGCACCCGCATGCCATAAGCGCTGAAGTCCTCGACCACGCAAGGCATGGATTCACCCTTGACGGGACCCAAGCCTGCGTCGACCTGCAGCGGGAATCGAAGGTAGTCACGGCGGCGCCAGACGTCGGTCGGCGCCAGCTCCGACCATCCTTCTTTGACCTCCAGACCCTGGGTAGACTGTCTGAACACCGACTCCGTACCCTCAAGTGATCGTTGCATGATGGGCCGGCCGGGCAGACCTCGAATGACGAAGCCGTTACCAGCTGGCCGATGTGCACAACACTAACCGAGGTTTAACAATTGATTCCGAGATTGTGGTCACCGTCTTCGCAGCGCTGCGCTTCAGTTCGCGGGAAAAGTGCTCGATGAGCCGGGCAAGTCTCCCATTTATAATCGAGTCGCTACGTTATTTTCGTATATCGTGGTACCTGGCAAGGTCTTGCGCGCGTCCTTCGACAATGGTTCAGCTGGAGAATGGGGATCAGCTGGAGAATGGGGATCGGCCGAAGAATGGCGCGAGCCACCGTCTCGAGACGGGTGCTCTGGCGACGCTGGGTCTGGTCTTGATGCTGCTCATGTTTGGCGGCCCCTGTCGCGCGCAAGCCGATGCAGCGCCGCGCTTGGAGATCCCGGTCGAAGACGCCAGAGCCTTGGGGCTGCGGATCTGGCAGAACGAATCGGCTCGCTCCGAGGCCGGCCTCACGGCCTGGAACCGCGGCGAGGATTTCGCGTCGATGGGTATCGGTCACTTCATCTGGTATCCAGCCGGCGTCGAGAAACGCTTCGACGAACGTTTCCCGGCGCTGCTCGAGTTCCTGGCCGAGCGCGGCGTGACGCTACCAGACTGGCTGCGCGACCGGCCGGCCTGCCCGTGGTCGGAGCGGGCGGCATTCCTGGCCGACTTCGAATCCCCGCGGATGCGTGCGCTCAGGACACTGCTGGCGGACACCGTCATCGAGCAGTCGCTGTTCATCCTGCGGCGCCTGTCGAATTCCATGGCGGTGATCGAGGCACATACACCGGTATCGCAGCATGCCCGACTACGGGCTCGATACGACCGCCTCGCGGCCAGCCCGCGGGGGATCTACGCACTGGTCGACTATGTGAACTTCAAGGGAGAGGGCGTGGCGCCCGGTGAACGCTATCAGGGCCACGGCTGGGGCCTGAGTCAGGTGCTGGGATCGATGCGCGACAGCAGCGACCCGGTGGCCGATTTCACCAGCGCGGCGGAAGCGGTGCTGCGCCGGCGGGTTGCGCTGTCACCGCCGGCACGCAACGAGCAACGCTGGCTGGCCGGGTGGCTGCGACGGGTGCGTGGTTACGTAGACGGAGGCTGATGCCCGGCACGTGCCACGCCCGAGGTATGAGGCGCGCCCAGCCAGTCGAGGATCGCCGCGTTCTCGTCGAAGGCATAGGTGTGCGCAAGTCCCTCGATCTCGTGGTAGACGAGCCGGGCGCCGACCGCCTCGAGCTGGGCAGCCGCTTCGCGCGCGGTGTGCACCGGAAACATCCAGTCCAGGGTGCCGTGGGCCAGATAGACGGGTCGATCGCGCGCCAGCATCAATCCGCCACCCATCATCAGCATCGGATGCAACACCCCGCTGAGACCGGCCAGATGGGTGAAGGGCACGCCGGGCGACAGGCCGGTGTACAGCGCGTAGGTCGCGCCGTCGGACATACCGGTGAGCAGGATACGCTGATCGTCGACGTTGAAACGCGCGCGGATCGCTGCGACGCAGTCGAGCAGCGGCTCACGGTCGATGTCCTCGGGCTCGATGAACGACCAGGTCCGCGCCTTGGAGGTCGGGCACAGGAGCAGACAGTTTCGACTGCGTGCGTGTATCAGCCAGTTCCAGATGAAGTCGCGGCCGTGCCCGCTACCGCCGTGCAGGCCGACGATCAATGGTGTCGGCTGCTCGGGATCGTGACTCTCCGGCACGTACAGGCTCCAGCCGCCGCGCTCGCCACGCTCGTTGTGATGATGCTGAAGACCACAGGGCCGTTCCGACTGATGCGCGGCGAGAAAGCCATCACGCAACAGGTCGACCAATCGGTCGCGCTCGGTGACCGATTCCTCGACGAAGAAGCCACTCACCGGATTCAACAGCGGCGAGAGCGTGTAGAGGATCTCCAACGCGCCATTGGCCCGACGCAGCGCACGTCCCAGCGTGAACAAGGCGCCGGGATCGCTCGCCAGCTGCTGCGCGCCAGCGGCGAAGCGCTGCATCGCGTCCAGGGTCTGGTCGGCGGCATCGAGCAAGCGCTCGGCCAGCGTTCGCATCTCGGCCACGAACAGCGGCTCGACCCGCGCTTGGAACGCGGCGCGAGCCGCCTCGAGCCGCGTCTGCCGATCCAGCAGGGCACTGGCCAGGGCCGACACACGTTCGGGGTGCATACGCGGTCCGACCTGACGGATTGTGTACAGCCCTTCCAGCAAGGGCTGCAACAGCTCGCGCAGCGTGCTCTCGACGTTCAGACCCGTCCGCGACGCCGCTTCGTCGCTCATCGCGCCTGGCTCCCTGAAGGCCCGAGGCTCACGACGCGCAAGCCGTATCGCGACGTCGCATCGTCACCCGACTCAGTGCGCGTGACCGTGCTCGACCTCTTCGTCGGTCGCCTCGCGCACCGAGGTCACGGTCACATCGAAGTGCAGCACCTCGCCCGCCAACGGATGGTTGGCATCGACCACCACGCCGTCGTCGACGATCGCCTGCACCACCACGGTGCGATTCTGTCCTCGGGAATCGGTCGCCTGGAATCGCATGCCCGGCGCGATATCGTCCACTCCCGTGAAGGCGGCCTCGGGCACGACCTGAACCAGCTCAGGATCGACCGCACCGTAGGCATCTTCCGGTTGCACGGTTACCTTCAGCTCATCGCCGCTGCTGCGTCCGGACAGGGCCTGCTCGAGACCCGGGATGATGTTGCCCGCGCCATGCAGATAGGACAGTGGCTCACCGTCCCTGGACGTATCGATCTGCTCGCCATCGTCATTGGTCAGCGTGTAATGGATGGACACCACGCATCGATCATCGATCATCATGACGATCACACTCCTGCTTGCATGTTCAGGCACTCTCTCAGAAATGACCGTGGCATGCCAGTCGTGGACCCGGCGGGCAGCGGTCGGCGCCCGCGGCCGGCTGGTCGCTTCGGTCACCGCGCTGGCTGCTGCAGCACCTGCAGCAGGCCTTCAGGCAGACTCGACTCGTGAGGATGAACCATGCCCCATGTGCATCTTGCCGACACACGCATTCACTATGAGCGTCACGGCAGCGGTCCGCCCTTGCTGCTGGTGCCGGGTTTGAACGGCCAGGCCGCGTTCTGGTCACGACAGCTGCCGGCGCTGACCCCGCATTTCGAGGTCATCGTCCACGACCATCGCGGCTGTGGCGCCAGCACACCGTCACTGATCGAATACAGCATCAACCAGATGGCCGACGACGTGCTGGGTCTGATGAACGCGTTGGACATTTCCAGCGCCACCCTGGTCGGGCATTCCACCGGTGGCGCGATCGGCCAGACCCTTGCCCTGGATCATCCCGATCGCATCCAGCGGCTGGTGCTGAGCGCGACCTGGGCCGGCCCGGACCCGTGGTTCCAACGCAGCTTCGAGCTGCGTCTGCAGATCCTGCGCGAGCTGGGGCTCGAGTGGTATGCGCGGGCCGGCACGCTTGCCACCCTGCCGCCACGCTGGATTGCGACACACGAGGATCAGATCGGCGCAAGAGCGGATCGCGCCGCGCCGCCGCCGGCGATCACCGAAGCCCAGGCCATACGGATCATCGACAGCCGGATCCGCGCGATCCTCGCCTACGACCGACGCGCCTGTCTGGCGCGGATCCGGCAGCCGACCCTGGTGGTCTGCGCCCGCGACGATCTGGTCACTCCACCGCATCTCAGCGAGGAGCTGGCGAGCAGCATCCCACGAGCGCGTCTGGTGCTGCTCGAGGCGGGCGGTCACTTCGTGCCGCACACCGATCCGCAAGGCTACAACCAGACCCTGCTGGAGTTCCTGCTCGAGTCCGCCGACGCGGAATGAGCGACGGCATCGCGTAAGCGAGGCGACGCCGAGCCGCTGGTCCGGCCAATCCGCGGAGCCCTGTCATCGATTCGCAGCATCTCTGACTCATCCAGGTCACAGCGCGCGTCTACAACTACCCGGATTCGAACACTCCGGGTAGTCCAACGCCCATGGCCGAGTCGGTGGTACAGATCCAGAGCGGGACCAAGTCCTTCCGACGTGGGCAGGCCGTGCTCACTGATGTGTCGCTTCAGGTGCAGGCCGGGGAGATGGTCGCTCTCATCGGCGCCTCGGGCTCCGGCAAATCGACCCTGCTCCGCGTCATCGCCGGGTTGGAGCTGCTGGACCGCAACAGCGGTGATATGAGCCTGTTCGGTCAGAGCACCCAACGGGCTGGACGCGCGACCCGCAACCTCAAGCTGCTGCGCCGCGACGTCGGCGTCATCTTTCAGCAGTTCAACCTGGTCGGACGGCTGTCACTGCTGGTGAACGTGCTGACCGGCCGTCTCGGTCGGGTGCCCCAATGGCGCAGCCTGCTCGGCTTGTTCTCCAGACCCGACCGTCTGAAGGCCCTTGAAGCCCTGCATCGGGTCGGCATGGCCGAATTCTGTCATCGCCGCGCGTCCACCCTGTCCGGCGGCCAGCAGCAGCGCGGCGCGATCGCACGCACGCTGGCGCAGCAGGCACGCTTGATCCTCGCTGACGAACCGATTGCGTCGCTGGACCCCGCATCGGCCGAGCAGGTGATGCAGTTGCTGCGCGAGATCAACCGCAAGGACGGCGTCACGGTGATCGTCTCACTGCATCAGATCGAGCACGCCCTCAAGCATTGTCCGCGCGTCATCGCGCTGAAGTCGGGCGAGGTGGTCTTCGACGGTCCGACCTCGGCCATCGATCAGTCCACGCTCGGCGAGCTGTATGGCGTCGATACGGACATCCTCGGCCTCAAGCATGAACGCCACACCACCACTGGAAGCGCGCCCGTCAGCGTGGTCGCGAAGACCGCCGAGTCGCCCCATCAATCCACGAAACGTGCCCGCGAGGCCGCGCTTGCGCGGGCTCTATAGCGTTCTCATCCCCATCCCTTCAACGCAAAGGCAGGACTCAGCCATGTCGTATCGTTCTCTCGCCGCGAAGCTGATCTTCGCGGCATCCGCACTCATCGGCGCCAGTGCCTCGGCCCAGCAGATGCCCGCGCAGATCAACTTCGGCATCATCTCCACGGAGTCGACCTCCGCGCTGGAGAAATCCTTCAATCCGTTCCTGGCTGACATGGAGAAATCACTCGGCATTCCGGTCAAGCCCTTCTTCGCCTCCGACTACGCCGGCGTCATCGAAGGCATGCGCTTTGGCAAGGTGGACCTGGCCTGGTTCGGCAACAAGTCCGCCATCCAGGCCGTGGATCGCGCCGGTGGCGAGGTGTTCGCCCAGACCATCAAGGACGACGGCTCGCGTGGCTACCATTCGCTGCTGATCGCGAACAAGAACGCGCCGGTCAACAGCCTGGAGGACGTGCTCAAGTGCGACAAGACACTGACCTTCGGCAATGGTGATCCCAACTCGACCTCGGGCTATGCCATTCCCGGATACTACGTCTGGGCGCTGCACAACAAGGAGCCCGAGGATTGCTTCAAGCGCGTGACCAACTCCAACCACGAGGGCAACGCACTGGCCGTGGCAACCGGCAAGGTCGACGTCGCCACCAATAACACCGAGTCCATGTATGCCCGGCTCACCAAGACCAACCCGGAAGCGGCCGCCAATATCAAGGAGATCTGGCGATCTCCGATCATCCCCTCCGATCCCATGGTCTGGCGCAAGGATCTCTCGTCGGCGTTGAAGGAGAAGCTGCTGTATTTCTTCATCCAGTACGGTCGTTTCGGTGACATGGAGAAAGTCAAGCGCGAGCGGGCGGTGCTGGCGGGTCTGTCCGACGGCTGGGGTCCGTTCCTGGCCTCCTCCAATGCACAGCTGCTCGACGTGCGCCAGATCGAAGCCTTCAAAAAGCGTGTCAAGGCCAAGAATGCCAAGGACGAGGCGGCCCTCAAGGAAGCCGAGATGGAGCTGAAGGAACTCCAGGATATGGCGAAGGTCGTCGGCCAGGGCGGCTACTGAGCGCACCCCGGCTCGATCTCGATCTTCACACCTGACTCAGCACAACGGACGACCGGATTCGATGAGCCGCGGCACCACCACCGACCTATCGCCGGAGCTGCTCGAGCAGCTCCGGCCGCGCTACAAGGCCCGGCTCACGAATCTGGCCATCCTGGCGATGATCGCGCTGGCGCTGGCGCTGTCCTACTACCCGGTGGAGGTGAACAATTGGACCTTTCTGTTCACCGATGCCGGCAACATGGCGATCTTCCTCGCCGATTTCCTCGAGCCGGACTTCAGCGATCTGTCACTGATCTTGAGCAAGATGCTCGAGACCGTGCAGATCGCGCTGTGGGGAACCGTGCTCGCGATCCTGTTCGGCATACCCTGCGCCCTGCTCTGCTCGAGCAATCTGGCTCCAGCCTACGTGGTCCAGCCGATGCGCCGGCTGATGGACGCCGCGCGCGCGATCAACGAGCTGGTGTTCGCGATCCTGTTCGTGGCCGCGGTCGGACTCGGGCCATTCGCCGGGGTGATGGCGCTGTTCATCCACAACCTGGGGATCATCTCCAAGCTGTTCTCGGAGGCGGTCGAGGCCATCGACCCGCGTCCGGTCGAAGGCATCCGTTCGACCGGTGCCAGCCGGCTGGCCGAGATCGCCTATGGCGTGATCCCGCAGGTCCTGCCGCTCTGGTCCAGCTTCTCACTGTACCGATTCGAAACCAATGTCCGCTCCGCCACCGTGCTTGGCATCGTCGGCGCCGGGGGTGTGGGTTTCACCTTCTACGAATCCTTTCGCGCCTTCCAGTACGACCGGGCGTCGGCGGTGATCATCGTCGTCGTCATCACTGTCAGCATCATCGACATCCTGTCGTCTCGGGTGCGCAAGTGGCTGCTGTGAATGACGTGGGTGCTCGGCCACAGACCCAGGACACGGTCGCCTGGTCAGCCTCGGCGCAACGCGCCAGACAGCACTGGATGAGCGTCCTGGCCCGCTCGCCCCTGGCCCGGATCCAAGCCCATCTGGCCCCGCTGCAACCGCTACCGCCGCATCGCTGCCTGCGCGCTCCACAATGCGGCACGCTCATGGTGCGCGCGCGCGCAGGCGGTCGCGGCGAGCGTTTCAATCTTGCCGAGATGAGCGTCTGCCGGGCCAGCGTGGTCCTGGACGACGGCCTTGTCGGGCATGCCTACGTTGCCGGCAACGATGGCCGCCACGCCGAGCTGGCCGCCCTGATGGACGCGATGCTACAGGACCCGACCAATGGCCAACGGCTCTGGCAGGCCGTGATCGCGCCACTTGCCCGGGAACTGGAACAAAGAATCGCGGACCGGAAGCGCGAGGTGGAACGCACCCGGGTCGAATTCTTCACCCTGGTACGTCCCGAGGACGCCTGCGCATGACGGGCCTCGCCAATGTTGAGAACTCGGGGCAGCCGCGGCCCGGATTCAAGGACCCGGTCTTCGATGCACAGCGCACCTTCCGTGCCCTCATGTCGGCCATGGCCAATCCCGGCACCGTGCAACCGGTCCCGGCCCCGGATGACATCAGCCCGGTGGCGCCGGCGGCCATGGCCTTGTTGCTCACGCTGCTGGATCACGACACCGCGCTCTGGACGGACCTGCCGGCCGCGCATCCGCTGGAGGCGCATCTGCGCTTTCACTGTGGCGCGCGCCTGACAGGCGACCCGGGAGTCGCGGATTTCGCCCTGATCTGCAGCCCGACGCGCATGCCGGCCCTGATGCGCTTCGGGCAGGGCAGCGACGAATATCCCGAGCGTAGCTGCACCCTGATCGTGCAGTCACCACGCCTGGACAACGGTCGCGGCTGGACGCTGCGTGGTCCCGGTATAGCCGATCGCGCGAGTCTGGCCACGGGTCTTTACGACTGCGGGTTGCCAGAGCAGCTGCGTGCGAATCTGGCCGCGTTCCCGAAGGGCGTGGACCTGGTCTTCGTCCACGGCCGCGCGTTGGCCGCGGTACCACGCACGACCCGAGTGGAGGACTGAGCGTGTACGTGGCGGTGAAGGGTGGCGAGCAGGCCATAGACAACGCCCACGCCCTGCTGGAGCGAGATCGACGCGGCGATCCCGCGGTGCGGGAGATCGAGGTCGCACAGATCGAGCAGCAGCTCGGGCTGATGGTCGACCGGGTCATGAGCGAAGGCGCGCTCTACGATCGGGAGCTGGCGGCGCTGGCCATCAAGCAGGCTCGCGGGGACGCTGTGGAAGCGATCTTCCTGCTGCGCGCCTGGCGCACCACGCTGACCCGGTTTGGTTACAGCGAGCCCGTCGACACCGCCCGCATGCGCATCGAACGACGCATCTCGGCGGCGTTCAAGGACATTCCCGGTGGCCAGCTGCTAGGCCCCACCTTCGACTACACGCATCGACTGTTGGACTTCTCGCTCTCGGATCGGCCGTGCTTCAGGTCTGGTTCGACTCGAGCCGATGCCCTCGGCACCGCGGCCGATCAAGTGCCTGTAGACCGTCCCGGCACCGATACCCGCGCACGGGTGCTGGACCTGCTGTGTGCCGAAGGTCTGGTGCGGCCCGAACGGGCATCGGAACGG
>JAGRHX010000968.1 GCA_020444775.1 Gammaproteobacteria bacterium | reverse complement strand
CCGAGCCGCTGCCGCCCATGATGACGAGGACCTCGCCTTCCTCCACCGTCAGGCTGACGCCGTTGAGGATACGTCGCTGACCATAGTGAGTCACCAGCTGGTCGACCTCGATTACCGGGAGTCCCGAGCCCGGACGCCGTGCGGGCTCGGGCCCGTCCTGTCGGTCGGAGTGGATGGCGTTTGCGACGGTCATTCCTATCGATGCATTCAATCAACGCGTGACGATGAACACGAACAGCATGTCGGTGATGACGATGGCGGCGATGGACTGTACCACGGTGTGGGTCGTGGCCTTGCCCACGCCTTCCGCGCCGCCCGCGACCGCGGCACCGTTGATCACGGCAATCAGGCCAATCAGGGTCGCGAAGATGAAACTCTTGCCCAGGCCGTGGGCCAGATCCGCGGTTCGGGTCACCTCGAGCACGTGATTGGCGTATGCGGTGAGACTGATGTCGAGCTCCATCGACACGTACAGGCCAGCGGCCAGCAGCCCTAATGCATCGGCCCACAGGGTCAGGGCCGGGACCATGACCAACAAGGCGATGAGCGAGGGCGAGACCAGGAATCGGACCGGATTGATACCCATGACGCGCAGCGCGTCGATTTCCTGGTTGATGGTCATGGTGCCCAGACGTGCCGCGAGTGCCGAGCCTGAACGACCGGTCACCAGGATGGCGGTGATGAGTGGCGCGAACTCGCGCAGCACGGACAGCGAGATGCCGATGGTGACCATCGACTCGGCGCCGAAGATGCGCAGGGTATGGATCCCCTGGATGGCCAGCATCACGCCGATCGTCGCCGACAACACCGAGACGATCGGCACCGCGCGCACGCCGATCTCCATCATCTCGGCGACCACCGCGTTGACACGCACCGGCTGTCGTTCGGCACGCCCGAACAGCACCCAATACAGGCATTCGACCAGCAGCGCCGCGGCATGTCCGGCGCGCGCGAGCCCGCCGTAGAAGCCACGACCGAGCGCCTCCAGCGGTCGGCTCAGGTGGAGCAGCCGGGCCTGCGCGCCGCTGCTCGTGAGCTCCGCGGTCACATCCCGTCCGCCGGAGAACGGTTCTGCGCCACTCGACCCGTCGGGGGTGTTCGGCTTGTCGGAATCGGAAGCAGGCATCGTCGTGGTTCCCGGCTCGCGCCTGGATGTCCGGCGGCGGTGGGGTCTTCAGGTCATCATCGCCCGGGGCGGTGGGCTCCCCCCGAAGCTGTCTTGGATGCGTTCAGTTGGCGTCGGACAGCGCCGCATCCATGCTGTCGTGGATGGTGAAGACGCGGTCCAGACGGGCGAGCTCGAGCACCCGGCGCGCGGGTTCGCTGGGCGTCGCCAGGGTGAAGGTGGAGCTGTTCTTGCGCGCTTGTTGATAGGCCTCGACGAGACTGGCGACGCCGGAGCTGTCTATGTAGTCGACGGCGGACAGGTCGACCACCACCTGGGCTCGACGCGCGACCGCCTCCAATAGTGCCTCACGTGCTCGCGGCGAGCTGTCCAGGTCGACCTCGCCGCTCAGCGCGATCACCGTCGCCACGCCGCGCTTCGTGACTTCTACGTTCACGCAGTGATACTCCTCGCCATTGTTCGCCGCGCCGCCGCTATCAGCCGCCGCAGATCCGTTTACACATCCAAAGACGATTGCCTGACCCCGAGGGTGCCGGCCTGAATGCCCAATCGTCCATGCATTGCTCGATGAAATGCATGCCCAGGCCGCCCGGTCGTAGCTCATCCAGGTTCCTAGGCTTGATGCGATCGGGATCGACCGGCGGCGCGAAATCGATGATGTTTATCTCCAGCCGGTCGTCGCTTTCCCGCAGGTCGATGACCAGCTCGCCTCGATCGCTAGAGCGATAGGCGTGTCGGATCACATTCTGACATGCTTCGTCCACCGACAGCACGAGCTCCTCCACCACCTTTGGCTCGGCGCCGCGGCTGGAGGCGCACTCGCGCACGAACGCGCGAATCAGCTTCAGCCGACTGGGCTGGGCGGGAATCCGCAGCTGGGCAATGGGCTCACCGTCCAGCTGGTCGTAGGCCGATGCATCGGCGAACTGATTCAGTGCATTCATGGCTGTTCCACCATGACCAGGGTGACGTCGTCGCGAAACGTATCGCACATCCGTGCCAGCCGGTCGACCATCGTTTCGACCCGTCGTGGCAAGGGCTCGTGCATCACCGCGTCGAGCATACGCTGATAGCCGGGCACACCCAGCTCCGATCCGTTTGCCAGTCGACACTCCGTGAAGCCGTCGGTGAACAGCGACAGACAGCCGCCCATCAGCTCGATCTCGACCACCGGATAGGCATTGGGAGGGCCGTCGTCCGCGCTGATACCCAATGGCGGTGCTTCCGCTCCATAGGCCTGGTAGCGGCCATCGGCGGTCCGGCATAGCGCCGGCAGATGCCCGGCATTGGAGAGCTGCACCAGACCGGTGAGCGGGTCCAGCACGCCGCCGATCAGTGTTACGAACATGCCACGCGTGGAGGTCTCACAGATCTCACGGTTGAGCATCCACATGACCATCCCGGGGTCATCCACCGCCTTGCCCAGACAGCGATAGAGACTCGATACCTTGGACATCAGCAGGGCGGCGTTGATGCCCTTGCCCGAGACATCACCGATATTGAAGGCGATCCGACCGTCGGCGAGGTCAAAGACGTCGAAGAAGTCGCCCGAGACGCCCCGAGCCGGGATGTTGACGCCACGTATAGGATAGTCGTCGGGCACGTCGCCGGGCAGTAGCGAGCGTTGTATCTCGCCGGCCAGCTTGAGCTCGCGGCGCAGCG
>JAGRHX010000967.1 GCA_020444775.1 Gammaproteobacteria bacterium | reverse complement strand
ACCGGTGATGGTGCCGCCAGAACCGACACCGCATACCACCGCATCCAGGCGCCCTTCCATCTGCGCCCAGATCTCAGGTCCGGTGGTGCGCTCATGGGCGAGCGGATTGGCCTCGTTGGCGAACTGATTGACATAGACAGCGCCGGGCATCGACTCGGCCATCGCGGCGGCCTTGTCCTGGTAGTACTCCGGATGCCCCTTGCCGACGTCCGACCGGGTCAGCACCACCTCGGCGCCCATGGCCTTGAGATGGAAGATCTTCTCCTGACTCATCTTGTCCGGGATCACGATGATGAGTCGGTAGCCCTTCTGCGCCGCGACCAGCGCGAGACCGAGCCCGGTGTTTCCCGCTGTGGCCTCGATGATGGTGCCACCCGGCTGCAGCCGACCATCGCGTTCGGCCGCTTCGATCATGGTCAGGCCGATCCGGTCCTTGATCGAGCCGCCGGGATTCAGCGATTCCATCTTCAGGAACAGCTGACACGGACCGGTGTCCAGACGACCGACCTCGACCATGGGCGTGTTGCCGATCAAATCGAGCACGTTGGCACTGGCGGCGCGGGTCACGGGAGTCGGGCTGGTCGACATGAACAACCTCCTGGGGCACCTTCGGGCGCACCCTTGGGGGATGCAATCTTCGGGCAGCGGTTGTCGGCCGGCCGCGCCCACCGTTCGCGCCCGAGGCCTGGTTCAAGGCGCGACTGATACGATCGAGGATACTCGCCGGACTCAGAGCGCGCAGCGATTGCGGCCGCCGTGCTTGGCCTGATAGAGCCGTTCATCGGCCCGCGCATACAGGCTCTCTGGCGTATCCCCGGACAGACATTCGGCGACCCCGCAGGAAATGGTCACCGGGAACACGTCCTCGTGGTGGCGGAACGTGCAGCGTTGCAGATGGGCACGCAGCTTCTCTGCCACCGAGAGCGCCGCCGCGCCATGGCCGGGCGTCACCAGCATGAACTCCTCACCACCGAATCGACCGATGAAGTCACTGTCCCGCAGACGCGTCGCGAGCTGACTGGCCACGGTTCGCAGCACCCGATCACCGGTCGGGTGACCGAAGCGATCGTTGATCAGCTTGAAGTGGTCGATATCGATGAGCACCAGCGAGAGGGCCTGCCCGCCGTTCGCATGCCGAGCGCAGGCGGCGGCCAGGAACTGCTCACAGGCCAGGCGGTTGGGCAGCTCGGTGAGCGCGTCTCTAAAGGCCTGACTGCGTGCGCTGCGCAGGTCCGACTGCAGACTCTCGGTCTCGCGCTTGAGCTGTTCGATACGCGCCTTGAGCTCGGCCAGTGATCGATCGTACTCCCGTAGACGCTGATCCTCCTGGCTGCGAAACACGCTCAGGGAACGATCGATCTCGCCCAGCTGGGTCTCGATGGTCGATTTGAGCTGGTCCAGGCCCGAATCCGCGACCAGCGCCCGCTTCATGCCGGCCATCGCATCACCCACGGCGCTGTCGAGCGCGGCGCGGTGCTCGCTGCCCTGACTCAGACTGCTGCCGGTCTGGACGAGCTGTCCCTGCACCGCGAGCAGGTTGTCCACCGTACGCCGCAAGAATCCCCCCATGTCATCGAGCTGCGCGCGCAACCCCTCGAGTCGACTCTTGACCAGGGCCACCAGCCGCGCCCGACAGTCGTCGATGATGCCGGGCTCGGGCTCGCCGCGTAGCGACTCACGCAAGGACTCGATTTCGTCCGGTGCCTGCACCACCTCGGCGAGTCGTTCCATGAGCCCCAGCAGCTCCGCCGTCGCGGCGTGCCGCGTATCGGTCCCCGGTTCGTCAGCTGCCGTCGAAGACGCGCCCTTCCCGGATCCCACGTCCGATGACCGTGCGCTGATCGGTTCCAGGCTGGTGCTGGTGCCGTCGCGAC
>JAGRHX010000966.1 GCA_020444775.1 Gammaproteobacteria bacterium | reverse complement strand
ACTGAGCCGCTCGGCCATGGCATGCGGCTGCCGCCCGCCCGATGTCAGCCTGGCCGTCACCTGTTTGTCAGTGATTCGTTTCGGGAGTGCCCCATGTCCACAAGACCCCCCGTGCTCGGCGCAGACGACGTGCTGCGTGGTCTGAAGGCTCACCGCGAGCGTCAGAAGGTCGGCTTCAACGCGTTCTTCTCAAGCCAGCTCGGTGGTGTGGTCACCGATCCGGCGCTGATGTTGATCCCCTTCGATGACCACATGGTGCATCGAGGCCACGGCATCTTCGACACCGCCGCCATCGTAAATGGCCGAATCTATGACCTGGAGAGCCATCTGGACCGCTTCATGCGCTCGGCCGACAACTCCAGACTGAAGCCCTGGGGCAGCCGCGAGCAGATGCGCGACATGATCATCCAGACCACCGCGGTGTCCGGCTTGCGTGACGGCTCGATCCGCTACTGGTTGAGCTCCGGCACCGGCAACCTGGGGCTTAGTCCGGCGCCGGGTTCCGAGCCGGGTTTCTTCGTCATGATCTTTGGTGGCCTGTCCTATCCGGAGCGCTTCTACACCGAAGGGCTCAAGGTGATGACCACCACCTATCCCATCAAGCCCCAGCTGTACGCGGTGACCAAGAGCACCAACTATCTGCCGAACGTGTTGATGGAGATGGAAGCCAGGCAGCACGGTCTGGACAACGGCGTGTTCATCGACCCCAACGGCAACGTCGGCGAGGGCTCGAACATGAACTGCGCCTTCGTCAATCACGAGGGCGTGCTGCGGCATCCCGAGTTCGATCACATCCTCACCGGCTGCACCGTGAAGCGGCTGCTCGGGCTTGCCGAGAAGCTGGTCGACAATGGCACCATCAAGGCCATCAAGGTCGGTGACCTGCCGGTCGCCGAGGCCAAGGCCTGTGCCGAGATGATGCTCATTGGCAGCTCGATCGCGGTTGCACCCATCGTCGAGTGGGACGGTGAGAAGATCGGCAACGGCAAGCCGGGCAAGGTGACGGCGGCGCTGCGCGCGCTACTCGAGGAGGACATGCGCAGCGGCGAGGGTGTGCTCACCGAGGTTCCCTACTGAGCGTTGGCCAAACAAGCCCACGGTCTGCCGCGGCGGCAACGGGCATGTTTCCAGACCTGTGAGCCTGCCAGACGCGGCCGGCGCTTGTGAGGAGGGTGTCCGATGGATTTTGCCAGCACGCGCAGCCAGCGCATCTATAGCGACCGTCGGGCCGACCCGAGCTGGCTGCAATGGTGCACGCTGCACCTTGCGCCAGCCGGTCGCGCGGTGGTCGACATCGGCTGCGGCGGTGGTATCTACAGCCGCGGCTTTGCCGAGCTGGGCGCGGCCTCGGTGGTCGGCGTGGACCAGAGTGAGCAGTACCTGGGCGAGGCCTCGGCGTCGGTCGCGGGGTTGAGCGGGGTGCGGTTCTGCCGGGGCAGCGCGGTCGACACCGGGCTGGCCGACGCCTGCGCGGACATCGTCTTCGAGCGCGCCCTGATCCATCATCTGAGCCGCGGGCAGCAGTCGGCGAACGCTCGCGAGGCGCATCGTCTGCTGCGCGGTGACGGCCGGCTCTGTGTGCAGGACCGCAGCTATGAGGACGTGACGGCCGACGATCCGGACTTCTGGATCCGCGCGACGCTGTTCGAGCTGTTCCCAGGGCTGCTCGAGTTCGAGCGTGCTCGCCGTCCCACGACCGAAGACTACACGCGGCTGCTGGGCGAGGCCGGTTTCGGCCGCGTGCAGGTCCTGCATCTGGCCGAGACCCGCAGGCGTTACGCCGATATCGAAGAGCTGGCCGCCGAGATCCTGTCGCGCAAGGGCAAGAGCATCTTGTTCGAGCTCGACGATGCGCAGCTGGCCGCTTATGCCCACAGGCTTCGCGAGCGTGGAGTCGGACAGGTGCTCACCGAGCGCGACCGCTGGACGATCTGGCTGGCCGATCGCTGACAGACCTGTCGACGCCGACGCCAGAAACGGTCGCCCCGGCCGGGCGAATCTTGCCAACGCGGACGGCTGATCGAACAATCACGTGCCAGGCATCGGGGTCGCGATCGGAGCGGTCGCTTCCGAGCCGTCAGACCCAAACACCCAGGAGCCTCGAACGTGGCCAGTCCAGAGCTACAGGCGATGATCGCCGCCAAGCGTGCCAACCCCTACACGCCCGACAAGAGCGTCGAAGCGCTGCGTGCCGAGAGCGAGGCCGCCGCGGTGGGCGTCGAGCTGCCGCCGGGCACGCGTTGCGAGCCAGTCGATGCCAATGGCGTGCCGGCGCAGTGGATCAGCGCGCCGGAGTCACTCGAGGATCGGGTCTTCCTGTTCATCCATGGCGGTGGTTACTACCGCGGCTCGGCCGATATCAGTCGCTCCATTTGCGCCTGGATCGCCCGCTGTTGCCGGGCGCGGGTGCTGACCATCGACTACCGTCTGGCGCCCGAGCATCCGTTCCCCGCGGCCATCGACGACACCTATACCGCCTATGGCTGGCTGCTTTCCAAAGGCGTCGATGCGAAACGAATCGTCGTCGGTGGGGTGTCCGCGGGTGGTGGTCTGACACTCGCTCTGCTGCTCAAGCTGAAGGCGATGGGCGATCCGATGCCTGCCGCCGCGGTGCCGATGAGCGCCTGGGCGGACCTGCTGCAGACCGGCGCCAGCTTCGTCGGCAAGGCCGACGAGGATCCGTCGATCAGCAAGCCTTATCTGGACCGCGCGGCGGAGAAGTACCTGGGGTCGGCGGATCCGCGTGACCCACTGGCTTCGCCGCTCTATGGTGAGCTCGGTGGACTACCGCCGCTGCTCTTACAGGTAGGCAGCGCCGAGACGCTGCTCGATGACAGCGTGGAGTTCGCCCGTCGCGCCGAGACCGCGGGTGTGGACGTGACCCTCGAGGAATGGCCGGAGATGATCCACGGCTGGCAGATGCATCCGCATCTGCTCCCCGAGGCGCGTGAGGCCATCGAGCACATTGCCCAATTCTGCGACAGACACTACTGAACAGATCGACGGTGTCATCCGTCTAAACGCCCAGCAACTGGCCGTATCGAGTAAGAAGCATATGAGCAAGCTCCCCGTATCACCGCTGGCGCCGGCCGCGTTCCCGGACATGCCGCCCATAGACGGCGTCCGTCTCGCGACCTTCGAGGCCGGTATCCGCTACAAGAAGCGCGCCGATCTGATGCTCGCCGAGCTGGCGGCAGGGTCCCGGGTGGCTGGAGTGTTCACGCGGTCACTGTGTCCCTCGGCGCCGGTGGACTGGTGTAGGAAGATCCTGCCCGGTGGACTTGCGCGTGCGGTGGTCTGTAACGCCGGCAACGCCAATGCCTTCACCGGTCGTGCCGGTGACACGGCCGCCGAGCTGACCGCGCGGGTCATCGGCGAGAGTCTCGGTGTTCCCACCGAGTCCGTGTTCCTGGCCTCTACCGGTGTCATCGGTGAGACCCTGCCCACCGCCGCGCTGGAGGCGGCGCTGCCAAAGCTCGCCAAAGCGCTGGTCGACAGCCGCAGCTCCAACTGGCGCGCGGCGGCGGACGCGATACGCACCACCGATACCTTTGCAAAGGGTGCCACCGCCACCGCCCGCATCGATGGTGTAGAGGTCCGCATCAACGGCATCGCCAAGGGTAGCGGAATGATCGCCCCGGACATGGCGACCATGCTCGGCTTTGCCTTCACCGATGCGGATCTGCCGCAGTCCGTGCTGCAGGCCCTGCTCGCCGACTCGGTGGTGAAGAGCTTCAACAGCATCACCGTCGACTCCGACACCTCGACCAGCGACACCGTGCTGTTGTTCGCCACCGGTGCCCGGGCCTTGAGCACACCGGTCGACGACGCTGGCGATCCGCGACTGAGCGACTTCAAGAGCGCGTTGGACGCGGTCATGCTCGATCTCGCCCATCAGATCGTTCGCGACGGCGAGGGCGCCACCAAGTTCGTCACCGTCACTGTCAGCGGCGCGGAGTCCGATGACGCCGCGCGGCGTATCGCGCTGGCGATCGGCAACTCACCGCTGGTGAAGACCGCGCTCGCGGCCTCCGACGCCAACTGGGGACGGCTGGTGATGGCCATCGGCAAGGCCGGTGAGAAGGCCGACCGCGACCGGCTCTCCATCTGGATCGGCGACGAGCAGTGCGCGGCCAACGGCATCCTGTGCGAACAGTATTCCGAGGCACGCGCCACCGAGCACCTGAAGCAGGACGAGGTCAGCCTGCGCTGTGATGTCGGCGTGGGGCAGGGCCAGGCCACCATCTGGACCTGCGATCTGACCCATGGCTACATCGACATCAACGCCGGCTATAGGAGCTGAGCGGGGAGCGCGTAGCCGCCCGCGAGGCGCCTTCACCCTTTGACGGGCTCTTTGGTTATCCCCGGGTCGGCCAGCGCTGATGCTCGTCATCGATGATGAGCACATGCTCATGGCGATGACGGTGGTCGAGGCGCTCGTGCGCGCGCAGATGCGGGTGATCGAGGGGCAGGTCCGGATGATCGTGCACCATGATCCGCGGGTCGCCGGATGGCCAGATCATTACGGCCATTCCGGTGCCCACCAGCGCGCCGAGGCCGAGCAGCAGCAGCGTCAAGGGCAGCCCGAGCAGTGTCGCGAGCCAGCCTGCCAGTGGGTAGGTGAACAGCCAACAGGCATGACTGAGCGCAAACTGCGCGGCGAAGACGGCCGATCGATCGTCCTCGTGTGACGAACGCCGAAGCAGTCGGCCCGCGGGGGTGAGGATCGCCGAATACAGCACCCCGATCAGGCCCCAGGCGGCAATGAACAGGGGCCAGGCTGGCAATCCGTCCGTCAACCACCAGAGTGCATATCCCATCGTGTAGCTCGCGAGCAGTCCTGCCGAGAGCGCCATGACCTGGCGATCGGAAAGCTTCTCCAGGACTCGGGGAAGCGCGAGCGCCGCGAGCATCGAACCGGCGCCGAACGCGGCCAGGGCCGTGGCGACGTCGGTCTGGGATCCGGCATAGGCCCATTTCACCACGACCACGGTGTTGACGATCACGAAAGCGCCTACCGCCGCCGCCGCCAGATTGAGGGCTAGCAGCCCCCGAAGTCGCGGCGTGGCCAGATAGATGCGTACGCCGCGTGTCAGTCGGTCGCGGAAGGGCCTGGTCTTGCGCGCGATGCGTCGTACCGGTAGCGCTGCAAGCCAGACGAGGGCAGCCGAGCCGAGAAAGCCCATCACCGTGCCCGCGAACAGCCAGTGGTAGCTCATGACGAGCAGCAGAAGGCCCGCGAGCGTCGGACTCAGCAGGTTCTCCAGATCGTAGGCCAGGCGCGAGAGTGATAGCGCCTTGGTGTAGTCACGCTCGTCCGTCAGCAGATCCGGGATCGTTGCCTGAAAGGTCGGCGTGAAGGTGGCCGACGCGGCCTGTAGCACGAATATCAGCACATAGATCTGCCATATCGCCTCGACCAGGGGTATACATAGCGCGACCACGGCACGCACCAGGTCCGCCCCGACCAGGACGGATTTGCGCGGCACGTGCTCGGCGATGGCGTTGGCGAGTGTTGCCAGTCCGACGTAGGCGAGCATCTTGATGGCCAGCGCCGTGCCCAGCACCGTTCCCGCCCGTTCACCGGCGAGGTCATACGCGAGCAAGCCCAGGGCCACTGTCAACAGCCCGGTGCCCAACAGCGTGATTACCTGTGCGCAGAAGAGCTGACGGTAGGTAGGGTCGTCTGGAATTCCAGGCATCGGAACATCCTACCCGAACACGCATCGACAACCTTCGGCCGCTGATGCCGTGGCATGCGACCGGATGGACCGACACGACGACTGTGTTTCGCGATGCCGCGCGTTCGAGCGCGTCGGCTGCGGGCCGCGCTCGATCAGCGTTCCGGTAAGCGCTCCGCAACCAGCACGCCGGCGTCACTGAGCACGTCGATCCTCGCGGCGTCGTAGCCGATCAACCGGCTGAGCACGCTCGCGTTGTGCTCGCCCAGATAGGGCGCCGGCCGGTCGACGGGCTCCGGGTGGGCGGAGAGCTTGACGGCCATGCCGGGGATCTGAAAGGTGCCGATCTGCGGGTCATGCACGGTGCGGACCGTGCCGCGCTCGATCAGATGGGGGTGGTGGATCGCCTCGGGGACCGTCAACACCGGCGCGCACGGTACCCTACAGGCCTGCAGGCGTTCGATGGCGGCCGCGTCGCTGGGTTGCTCGGCGAGCCAGTGCTCGATGATCTCGACCAGCAGCGCCTTGTTCTGCATACGACTATCGTTGTCGCAAAAGCGTGGGTCGTGTTCCAGATCAGGACGGCCGATGGCCTCGCAGACACGTGGCCACATCGATGGGAACGGGATGATCACCAAGAAGCCCTCACGGGCACGGAAGATCCCGAGCGGTGCGATCACGCCGTGATGACTGCCGTCACGGTCGGTAACGACCGCACCGCCGCTGGCGCTGTGCAGCTCCACCGCCAGGCTATGCGTGTGAAAGTAGAAGTCGAGCAGCGACACGTCGATGTGCTGGCCGTGCCCGTCGGGGCCGCGTGCCCAGATCAGCGCGCCATTGATCGCGGCGACCGCCGACAGCCCGGCGCCCACATCGCCAGCCGCGACCCCGGTCAGCGCCGGCGGCTCGCCACGCTCGCCAATCAGGCTGGTGACGCCCGCGTAGGCCTGCCCGATGTAGTCGAAGCCGGGCTGGTCGCTGAGCGGCCCGGACTGGCCGAATGCCGAGATCGAGCACATCACCAGCTTCGGATTGATTGCGTGCACCGTCTCCCAGCCCAGACCGAAGCGTTGCATCACGCCGGGCGAGAAGTTCTGCACCAGCACATCGGCCCGGGCCACCAGCGCCTTGGCGATCTCCAGTCCCTCGGGTTTGCGCAGATCCAGGCAGACGCTCTGCTTGCCGACGTTCTGCTGGATGAAATAAGCGCTGCGCCCGTTGCGCAGCACCGGCATGGCGCGGGTCGGATCGCCGTTTGGCGCCAGCTCGATCTTGATGACCTCGGCGCCCATCTCGCCCATCAAGCGGGTCGCGACGGGACCTGCGATGTACTGGGTGAAATCGACAACCGTGATGCCGTTGAGTACGCCTGGGACGCTGTTGGCCATGGCTCGTCATCCTCGCGCCGACCGAATGGGTCTGGCTGCCTGAACATGGCGCCGGTCGTTGTTGGCAATCCCCCGCGCCCCATGCCGGCGATGTTAGCGGTCAGCCCCAGGGCTTGGAAGGCGCCTTGCCACTGGGCGGGTGCGCGCAGATCCACCAGAACGTGACACGTTCAACATCCGCCGCTCGGATCAGATGCTACATAACGAACCTGGTGCGCCGTCGCCCGGACGCTGCACCGCCAGCTTGGAGTCGGGTGTCCAGAGAAGGGACGCCGCAATATCGGACGTTGGGGACATTGGAGACAGGGAAGCCATGCAAACGCCCATCGCTCATCAGTGCACCGTCGCTTGTCGGGCTGTGCGAGGACGATTCCTCGCCGCGGTCGGCTTGATTGCCTGTCTGCCCGGCATGCCGGTGATGGCCGGCAACGTGCACGTGACCAGTGCGATCGCCGGGCTGGGTCAGCAGCTATCGCTGGACCATCCGACCGAGGCCAGGCTTGCGCAACGCCAGCGGCAGACCGTGGACGATTGGGTCCCGGACGTGGCGGATGCCTTGGGGAATCTGGTCACCGGGGAGTTGAAGGTTCGTGCCTTGAGCGGCGGAGGCGGCTCGACCGCGGCCGGCGCCTCGGCGCGTTTCACCGAGGAGATCACGATTACCTCGGTGGCCGGTGCCGCCCCGGCGCTGGCGACCCTGCGTCTTGATGCGCATGCGCTGACCGACAGTCTGACCGGCACCACCGGCGGTCGTGTGGGCGGAGTCGCCACCACGGACTTCTCCGCGGCGCTGGATCTGCGAGCCATTCAGGTGCTGCCGAACGGCTTTCGCACCGGGGCGTCGATCTTCAATCGAGCCGGGTACGCGGTGCAGGCCGGACACACCTTCGTCGCGGAGAACGAGTCGACGGTGCGAGAGGTCATCCCGCGGCCACCGGTCGTGCTCGACAACGACATCCTCGGCGTCGGTGCTCCGGGCTTCGCCAATCCCGCTCAGGACGTCCGTTATTCATTCAACGCCCTGAGCGTATCGGGCGTGGACTCCGTGCTGGAAATCGATTTCCTGGTCAGTGCCGGCGACATATTCGAGGTCGGCAGCGAGATCCGCGCCATCGCCGCCGGCCCGGTCGGTCACCTGGCCTCGGTTGACGGCTTCAATACCGCGGCGCTGTCGCTGATCCTGCCTGATGGCTACGACTTCAGCTCGACCAGCGGAGTCTTTCTATCGCAGCTTCCAGGCCCGACGCCGGTGCCCCTCCCGGCGCCAATCCTCCCGCTCACGGTGACTTTGATGATGCTGCCGTGGTCACGGCGATCGTATCGCAGTTGAAATCACCCGTGGCCTCGCCAAGGGCGCGATACGCAAGGTATCACGCCCTCGGTCGGTAGCTGGTCGAAAAGGTAAGGTGTCGAATCGAGTGTCAGCGGCCCTTGAGCGCGCCAATCAGCCCGTTCGCGCCCGGATTGCTCACCGCGTGCTCGCGCACGATCTCGATCGGCCTGACGCCGCGGCCATAGTAGGCGCTGTTCCAATCGTCCTTGGGCGCGAGTATCGCGCCTTCCAATGTCAGACCCGCGAATGCGCCCTTGCTGCGTGAGAAGGCCAGCACGTCGGCGGTGGCGGCCTGAGCGCCTACACCGGTGGGCCCGACTGCAACGCTGGCGTCCGCGCCGAGCTTGAATTCCGTGGAATACATCGCGTCCATCCCGCGTTGCGTCATGATCAACAGCATCACCTCGGCGACCTCACCGCCGATCTGCAGCCCGAAGCTGACCGAGCCCATGTCGTAGAAGGCCGGCATGCTCCAGCCGCCGTCGGTGCGACCGAGCAGCACGCCGCTGCCACCGGAGCCACCGAAGATGAAGCCGGCCTTCACCAGCTGTGGAACGATCATCAGCCCACGGGCCTGTGGCAGGTGCTTTCGGAACCAGGCCATGTCGGGATCTGCACGAAAGCCCTGCAGGGTCTGCTCGGCGCGGTCGACCAGGGCCTGCGCATCGCCCTTGGAGGCCTTTGCCGGGCCCATGCCGAGGCCGAGCATCAGGCCCAGCAGCAACAGCCACATCACCGGTGCTGGCCGGTCGCTTCGCATCGCTGGCACACGTGTTGTCATCGTCCATCACTCCTATCAGCTTGCGCGGGTCAGCTTGCGCGGGCACCGCGACGTTACCGTTCGAGAGTGTCTCCCCCATCTCGACGAACGCCGAACGGCCGGACGTTCGTCTCGCGCTCAACGCGCGGTCGGCGGCTCCACATCGAGCTGCCTTGCCAGGGACTCTAGCAGCGGTGGCAGATCTGGATGCAGCTCGATACCACTGGCGAGCTGCTCGCGGCGACGTGCGAAGGCACGTTGTCCAGGCAGTCGCGCGCCGCTGGCTTCGCCGTTCGGCAGACGCTGCAGGCTGTCCATCAGGGTCTGTGCCTCGTCCAGGAAACGCTCGCGCCCGGCGAAGAATTCCGGATCGATGACCTGCAGCAGCGACGTGCTGCCGACGGCCGGCTCGTGACGATGCAGCGCCAGGCGTCCGGCGCCGCCCAGACACCCGGTCAGCAGCTCCACCCACATCGCCAACGCGAAGCCCTTGTGCGGCGCATGCGGTGCACCTAGCGGCGCGAGTGCGCCCGGTGGCTCGGCGTCCAACACCGCGGCGTCGGCGCAGGGCCGACCGGCGGCATCGACCAGCGCCTCGAAGGGCAGCGGCTCGCCGCTGCGACGGGCACGCTCGGTCATTCGATTGGTGGTCGCCGAGGTGGCGAAATCGATGAGCACCGGATCGCCACGGGTCGGCGCGCAGAAGGCGATCGGGTCGGTGCCATAGGCCGCGCGTCCGGTGCCCGGTGGTGCAACCGCGCGATTGTCCGGATTACCCACCTGCAGGCTGCTGATGAGCCCGCGCTGCGCGATGCACGGCAGATAGGTCGCAAGGCAAGCGGTGTTCGCGGTCCGGCGGATCACGATGGTCACGACCGGCTCGTCCGCCGCCAGTTCCAGGGCCAGCCGCACCGCGTGCCGCAGCACCACCGGTCCCGGTAGCATCGAGCCGTCGAGCAGGGCGTGCGCGTGGCCCTGGCGAAGCACCTCGATGGTGCCCTGACTTCGCATCTGACCGGAGCGGAGTTGACGCACGTACATGGGCAGCAGGCCGACGCCGTGGGTGGTGTAGCCGAGCAGATCGGCGTCCACCAGGGTGGTTGCGACCTCGTCGGCATGGGTTGTGCCCAGACCGGCCGCGACCAGCGCGCGGCCTGCAAACGCATGCAGCGCCTTCGCCGGCACGCGTGATGGAAAGCGCTCGTCGTCCGGCATGGTCGCCCTTCCTGGTCTGGTCTGGTCTGGTCTGGGAGAGGTACCGAGCCGTTCGGCGCCGATCGGACCCGGCTTGACCCGGCTCATTGATGCAGGATAACGACGGCCTTCGGCGCTGCACAGTGGCAGCCGTGCACGTTCGCAGTTCTCATCACATCGGATTGGTGCGGTTCCGCGCTTGGGTAGCGCTCCCGAATTTCCGGGTCGATGACCCGGTAGGGGCCAGCCTCATGGCGTTGTCGGATCGGTTTCACGGATTCGCAGGTGCCGGGGCACGGGGGATGCCTAAAGTCCTCATCGAAGCTCTCGATACGCTATGAGTCGAGGGGCGTTGAACGCTCCTGCCTTCATTCGTCGCGTGTCCTTGCACAGAGCATCGACCTGGAGACAACATGAGTCATCCACACGCTGATTCCTATGGCATCACCGAGTCGAACCTGGCCCTGCGGCGCAGGTTCATCCGGTTGGGCGAAGCCGATCGCGAGATCATGCTCAAGCTGATCCCGTGGGCCGCCGAGAATGCCCCGAAGATCGTCAAGGCCTTCTATGACTGGCAGTTTGCCTTCGAGCCGACCAAGCGATTCTTCGAGCGAATGGCGGCCGAGCGTGGCATGTCGATGGACGCGTTGCGTCAGCATCTGGAATCGGCCCAGGTCGGTTACTACAACGGTTTGTTCACCGGCGCCCGCAGCAACTGGGGACTGGACTATTTCGAGCACCGGCTGAAGGTCGGCAAGGTGCATGACCGCATCAATCTGCCGCAGAAGTGGTACATAGGCTCCTATATCGAGCTGCAGCGTCTGACCCGCACTCATCTGCGCAAATCGTTTCGACGTCGTCGCTTCGTCGACCAGGCCGAAGACAGCATCTTCAAGGTCTTCAACTTCGACAGTCAGGCTGTGGTCGATTCGTTCATGCTCTCGACCATCCAATCGTTGCGACTGAGCATCGACATGATCGGCAACAATGCTGATGGTGGTGACAAAACCGAGCATCTGGGCGACCTCAAATCGTACATCGGTCAGCTCACCGGACAGCTCCTCGAGAACGTCGACGCGATGGGCGCGATTGCCGCGGCCAGCGAGCAGCTCGCCCAGAGCGTGGAGGAGATCTCGCGCAATACCTCCGAGGCCGCCAACGTCGCAATGGGGGCGTTGGACAGCGTCGAGGCCGCCGCCCAGGTCATCCAGCAGCTCGGTCAGGCTGGCGCCGAGATCGGCGACGTGCTCAAGGTGATCAACTCGATTGCCGCCAAGACCAATCTGCTCGCCCTGAACGCCACGGTCGAGGCCGCCCGCGCCGGTGAGGCCGGTCGCAGCTTCGCGGTGGTGGCCAACGACGTCAAGGAGCTCTCGCGGAGCACGGCATCGGCCACCGACGACGTCTCGCAGAAGGTCAACGCCATCCGGCTGAACGTCGCGGCGGCGTCCGAGGCCATGCAGCAGATCAACGCCACCATCGCCAGCGTCAATGAGTTCGCGACCGCCATTGCCGGCGCGGTCGAGGAGCAATCGGTGACCGTTCGTGACATCACCAGCCGCGTCTCGTTCACCGCCAGTGAGACCGAGCAGCTCACCCGCTACGTGGCCCACTAAGGCGCGCCACGTCGGGTACGCCGGCGCCCGCACGCGACCGGCGTGATTCAACCCGCATCGGCCGCTCCGGTCCCGCCGCGCTGAAGCGGACCGGTCGCGACAACCCGTTCCTGGTCAAGTCACGCGCAGACGGTATGATCTCGCGTCGCGTCCACCACCGGGCGCCAGCAACCGGAACGGGGGACGCATGAACGAGGCGCTGAGCACGGCCGATGCGGGTGGCATCGGCTTCTTCGAGAAGTGGCTGTCACTGTGGGTGGCGCTGTGCATCGCCGCTGGGCTGGCCCTGGGCAATCTCGCGCCGGGATTGTTCGAGGCGCTCGCCGCCATCGAGTACGCCTCGGTCAACCTGGTCGTCGCC
>JAGRHX010000965.1 GCA_020444775.1 Gammaproteobacteria bacterium | reverse complement strand
CAGCGATCGAGCCTGGGCGGCACCCGTGCCGTCGTCGTGACCGGACGGCGTAATGAGGGGCCGTGGATGGCACTGGCCCGGAAGCGGTCGACCATGTCGATGTCCCAACCCAACCGCTCGAGCAGCGCCATGTAGTCGGCTTCGTTGAGCATCACCAGCGACTCGCCACTGGCCGCGGTTATCCGCTGCGGCGCGCGCAGCGCGCTGTCCAGCACCTGAGCCAGCGTGCCTTCGAGCTCGCTCGCATTCCAGCTGCCACCCGGCCCGGGCAACAGCGCCGGTGACCGGGCGCTATCGCCAGCCGCGACCGGTCCGCGGCGCGTGTCCGCAGGCACCGGGGTGCGATCTCCGGGTGTGCGGTCCGCTCGATCCGTCATGTCACATTCTCCCTGGATACTCACCAATACTACTGGCGAACACTGCAGACCGGGTTCTCGGCCGCGCCGGCGGAAGCTGGATGTCAAGCCTGCAACACGGCGGCGTCGCCGGGAAACCCCTTCCTGTCAGGGACTTCCCAGTACGTGGCAGCACGCGGGGTAGGTAGAATAAATGGCTTTCGGGCGCGAATCATGCTGCCATGTAGACGTCGCCCAGGCTCGCTCGACCGGCCCCAGGGTGTGCAAGCGAACAGGCCACGAACCCTGGGCAGGACAGCTGCACGCACCGTGGAATGGAGAACGCAAAGTTGTTGGCACTCAATCATTTCGACGCCATCGCCTTTGGCTGCAACGGAACCTTGATCGACCGATCGAGCGTCGTCCTCAAACAGTGTCGACGCGCGCTGGGCGATCGCCAGCGACGGCTGAGCGACGCCGAGGTGTTGACGGCCTTCAACCGGGCCCGTACCGATGTGCAATCGGAGCGACCGATGCTGCCCTACGGCGAGGTCCTCGCCCGCAGCTTCACCGGGACCCTCAGACAGTTCGGGGTCCGCGCCACGACCGCGGCTACCCAGGCCTTCGCCGAGTCCGCCCCGCAATGGCAGCCTTTCGACGAATGCCGCGAGGCGCTGGACCATCTCGCCCGGTACTTCCGGCTGGGTCTGGTGTGCAACACCGATATCCACACCTGCCAATCGTTCCAGGCAAAGCTGCAGGCGCCGTTCGAGGTCGTGGTGACTGCCGAGCGGGTCGGCGCCTACAAGCCGGATCCGCGTCAGTTCGTGGCCATGATCTCCGATTTCAGCCTGCTGGGCGTGACCACCGACCGCCTGCTGTTCGTCGGAAGCAGCCTGCGTGCGGACATCGCACCGGTCAATTCACTGGGCCTGCGCACCGTGCACGTGGATCGACACGCACCGCGCGGCGACCGCCAGGGTTCCGCGGTGCCACACCTGCGTGTCGACAGTCTGCGCTCGCTCGTCCAGCTGCACCGCGAGAGCTTGCGTGTAAAGGTCGCCTGAGCGCGCAAGACGCCGCGCCAGCCGCCCGAGGCCGCACCGACAACCACGGCCGCTCGGGCGGGGCCCTTCGGCAAACCCGGCCGGTCCAGGTCTCGAGCCTTGCGTCGTCTGCGCCCTGCGTCGTCTACCCCATCGAATCGGCCCCATCAAATCGGCATTGCGGGTCCAGCTGCAGCCGCGCACTGGCCGCCCGGCCAGCGCTTGCGGCATAGTACGCGCTCGCCGCTAGGGAACCGCTGATTTATTCCATCCATGGAATCAATCAGCATCGCAAAGCGAAAATGCGATTTCCGCTTTGCTCACGAAGTCAACGACTTACGTCGTCGACTTCGGTGGCACATCCCTGTGCCACACAGGAAACGCTGATAAATCAGCGTTTCCCTAGCAGCCGATTCATCCAACACAACGACGACCACACCGCCATGATTCTTGCCCAACGCATGTCCCAGCTCGGGACCGAGACCGCATTCGAGGTGCTGGCGCGGGCCGAAGCGCTACGCGCACAGGGCCGGGACATCATCAACCTCGGTATCGGTCAACCGGATTTCAAGACGCCACCACATATCGTCGAGGCCGCGATCAAGGCGCTGCGCGACGGTCAGCACGGTTACACGCCGGCGACCGGCATATTGCCGCTGCGCGA
>JAGRHX010000964.1:940-3440 GCA_020444775.1 Gammaproteobacteria bacterium | reverse complement strand
GGCCAATCAGGCCTTCCACCAGCAAGTGCAGCGCATCGCCGACAACCACTGACGGCTGGTGAAGTCGACACCGTATACACGCATCCTTCCACGCCCACCCGCGGCAGATCCGGATCCCAGCCAGCGACGACCGATGCCCAAGCTGAACCTGAAGCACGGCCACTCGTTCTGCATGAGCCCGCGTGAAGCGATCGCGCTACAGCAGGATCTTCGGCAACGGATAAGCCTGTGCGACCGTCCCGGTAGACCGCGTATCGTAGCCGGCGCGGACGTTGGTTTCGACAAACACCGTGGGATCAGCCGGGCGGCGGTGGTGTTGCTGGATTACGACGACCTGACGCTGTTGGAAAGTGCCCGGGCCGAATGCCCGACCAGCTTCCCGTACGTGCCCGGTCTGCTGTCCTTTCGCGAGATCCCGGTCATCCTGGCAGCCCTGGAACGGACCCGGCTGATGCCGGATTTGATCATCTGTGACGGGCATGGTCTGGCCCATCCGCGCCGCTTCGGCCTGGCCTGTCACCTCGGCCTGCTGCTGGACCTGCCCTGCATCGGGGTAGGCAAGACCCGGCTGATTGGACGCTACGCCGAGCCCGGACGCGAGAAGGGCAGCAGCGCGCCCTTGATGGACACGCAAGAGCGGATTGGAACGGTGCTACGGACCCGTACCGACGTCAGCCCGGTGTTCGTCTCGCCCGGTCATGCGATCTCACACGAGACCGCCGTGCGACGCGTCATGCAGTGCGTCACGCGCTATCGTCTGCCACAGACCACACGGCTCGCCGATCGGCTGGCCTCTCACAGCGCCTGATCCGTGCTCTCCTGATCCAGGCGTCTGTCACGCCCGTGCTCAGGCAAAGCGGCACTTGGTGTGGGTCTCGCGGTGAATCATCTCCTCGACCAGCACCCGGAATTCGTGCAGGCGCTCGGATTGCGCATGCGCTTCGTACGCCGCCTCGTCCTCGTAGAGCTCGTTGAGCAGCACCTGGGTAGGCTCGGTCTCGCACAACATCACTTCGAAACGATGACACTCGGGCTCGAAGTCCAACGTGCGCCGGGCGTGCCGGCGTGCGATGTGCACATAGGAATCCACGTGCTCGGGCTTTACGCTCACGGACACCAGTACCGCGACCTTTGGCATAGATTATGTCTCGACTCTGCAGTGTTATTTCTTATTCTGAACGTGCGTGCCTGCAGCCATCCCGGCATCGACACGCATCGCCATGAGCAACTGATATGGCTCATGCGTCGAGGTCGCAGCGGACGTCGTCACGACCTCGCAATCGGCCAGTCGGTCCCGCCTGTAGGCAGGGCCGACTCACCGTCTCACTTCACATATCGACCGTAACGAAGCGCCGACTCACCCTGCCGACGACGGCGTGAGGGCATGATCAGCACACAGCCGTCGTGTGGAGTACGAACTTCCTTGTCGCCGTCGAAGCCGATCAGCGTACCGGCTTTTGCAATGACCTCCATACCTTTGAAATCCTGAACGAACCGAAAGCGGTCCGTTTCGATCGTGTACGGACCACTGACCTCGATGAGACGCTGTGCGGGCGGGTTCGGGTCCTTGATATGGCGCTCGACGAAGGCCTCGCTCAGCATCCCGTGCACATCCAGGAACCGGATCGCGACGTCCAACGCCACATCGGCGGTCGCGTGCCGCCAATGCTGACCACACTCGATCAACAAGGCGTTGGCGGCGCGATCCGCTCGACCGAAATCACCATGATCACGCATCCGCTTGCCGGCCGCGTGTCCGGGATCCGCCACCACGTGCTCCGGCGCGCCGAGCTGGAATGCCAGGTCGGCGCCCTTGGCCAGCGGCCCGCAGAGCATCAGGGGCACGTTCTCCTGCTGCATCGAATGAATGTCCAGCAGCACGTCGACGCCGGCGACGATCGGACGTAAGGCACGGGCTCGACGCAGCTCCACGCTGTCGCGCGGGCCGTTCAAGGTGGCTTCGTCCCAAAGACGGTTGAAATCCTCGTCTACATAGCGCGACAGGGTGGGCGCCGCGGGATCGAAGCGCTGATAGGCGTCGACGTTGGCGAATGCCAGTGTCAGCCGGCCCTGCAGGGGCCTGACCTCGTTGCGGAACAGGAAATCCAGGGCAATGGCCCCACAGATCTCGTTGCCATGCACCAGCGCGGTGATCATCACATGCGGGCCGGGGCGTCCGCTGTCAAAGGTGGTGACATAGTCCACCCCCGTGTTGCCGTGTCGGTAGGCGCTGATGTCCGGTGCGGCGAGCTCGACCGCGAAGTTACCTGTGCTGCTGACGCTGATGGGTCTGTCCTCGTTACAGGTCTCCGAGGTGGAGGCCTGGGGCGATCTCGACGGATCCCGGTAGCTGTCGTGCCAGCGTCTGTTCACGTGGCGGCCGCCAGCGATTCCAAAGCCACCCGGGCCACATGTAGAAAGACGCGGGCGACGGTCAGGCGGGCATCGGAAGCCCGGATCCATCTTGGGCTGGAGGTATCGAGTAGCGATCGACATCGAT
>JAGRHX010000964.1:0-857 GCA_020444775.1 Gammaproteobacteria bacterium | reverse complement strand
CGATGCGTGCCGGACGTGGCCGGATGTGATGTCGGTCGATACCTTCACCGTATTCTTACCCAACGGTAACCGCGACGAAAGTGAGCTGTAATGCTGGCAGACCCGGTGCAGCAGCTCGCCGGCGTCCTCGGCAATCACGGCCGAAGAACCGGACACCCGCTATAACGCCACCACGCTGCAAGCCTTGAGAACACTTACATTTCTTTACGGAACACGTGCTTAGGATACGAATCAAAGGACTGGAGCGGACCGGCGCGCGGCCGCGGCGATGCACGGCCGGCATTCCGCCACCACGTCGGACATGCCCGACGGCGGCTGCCCGGCGCGGTGCCACGCCGTGGCAAGCCGACGCACCTTGCCGTACCCTTCGTCTGGACGCGCGTCCGGCGCTCACAGCCGCCCGGCAGCCGCCGAGCAGCGCCGGGGCCCCGGCACGCGGGCCGACGTCGAGACCGGTGTAGAGCCCGGTCTGGAGACCGGTGTAGAGACCGGTGTAGAGACCGGCCTGGAGCCCGGCCTGGAGAAATGTCGAGGATCGCCCAACGATGCGCATATTGATTGTCGAAGACGACAATGACACCCGAACCTATCTGAGCAAGGGACTCAAGGAGACCGGTCACATCGTCGACCAGGCCAGCACCGGCAAGGAGGGCATGTACATGGCGCTGGAAGGACAGTACGACGCGCTGATCGTCGACCGCATGCTGCCCGAGCTCGACGGCCTCGGAATCGTCAAGGCTCTGCGCGCCGCAGGCAAGAACACCCCCATCCTGATCCTGAGCGCGCTCGGCGAGGTCGACGACCGGGTCTCGGGCCTGCGCGCCGGCGGTGACGACTACCTGGTCAAGCCATTCGCC
>JAGRHX010000963.1 GCA_020444775.1 Gammaproteobacteria bacterium | reverse complement strand
TGCTGGTCAGATGCGCCTTGACCGTGCGCTCAGTTATCGCCCGTCGATGGGCAATGGCTCGATTCTCGTAGCCCGCGGCAACATCCAGCGCGATCTCGCGCTCTCTCTCGGTCAGCGTGTTCAGAACTTCGTCGGCAGATACCAAGCTTGCCTGGCGGGCAAGCTCCAGCGCGTGCTGCACGAGATTCGGTGCGAACCAGCGCTGACCGAGCTGCAATGCGCGCAGCATGTGCTGGAAGTGCAGATCGGCCATGTAGCTGTTGAAGTATGCGGCGATGGGTCTGTCGCTCAACACCAACAGCTCCGAGAGCGAAGGCTTGTCTGATGCGATGGCCAGTCTCAGCTGGCCGGCATGCATGGACCGCAGCATGGCATCGGTCCAGTCAATCGGCGCTGATGACAGATGCACGACTACGACCAGCGGGCGGGACGGGCCGTGACCCGGCGTCCCTTCGAGATCCGCCAGTGAAGACAATCGCTTCCAGCCTCGAGATGGCGGCACGATCTTGCCCAGGTGCGCGACAAACGATGTCGACGTGGCCACCACGAAGTCCATCATGGCTCACGCATGGCCCTGTCCAGACCGCGGCTCAAGGGATTGATGAGGTACTCGAGAATCGTGCGTTTCTCTGTAACGATATCAGCATCCGTCGTCATGCCGACCCGTATGGGCAGCATGTTGCCGGGGCTGCCCAGATAGGGCGTAGCCGGTCTGATTCGCGCTACGTAGAAGCTCTCCTCGTTCTCGGTGATGGTGTCCGCGCTGATGAAGCGCACTTCTCCCGGGAGACTGCCATGAACCGCGGAGTCATAGGCCGAGAACTTCAACCGGGCAGGCAGGCCCACGCTCAGATCGGCGATGTCCTTTGGTTGGATCTGTACCTGGACCAGCAAGGCATCCTCGAGCGGCACGATCTCGAGGATCGGCTCTCCAGACTGGACGACACCCCCGAGCGTGTTCACGTGCATTCGCGTGATGGTGCCGCGAACCGGTGATCGCAACACGGTCCTCTCGACCCTGTCGAGCAAGGCCTGCTCGGATTCCGCCAGACGAGACAGCTCGGCCCGAGCCGCCGCGAGCTCACTGCTCGCCCGCGCCTTGAAATCCAGCTCCGCCTGGCGGATCTTGCCACGCGCCTCCTCGATCGCGGACTCAAGTCGTGGTTCGGCCAGGCGCAGGCCGTCCAGCTCTCCTACCAGCTCGTTCTCCTGCTTCTGGAGCTGAAGCAG
Organism: Gammaproteobacteria bacterium; assembly: GCA_020444775.1. Next base: position 2,258 of record JAGRHX010000963.1, on the reverse strand, counting down.
GTCGACCCGGCTGACCAGGCCGCGCTTCACCAGCGGGCGCTTCAAAGCGAGCTCCTCCCTGACAAGACCCAGACTGCGCCCGATCTGCTCCTGCTTGGATTGCGATTCGAGCACCTGGTTCTGGTGTTGACTGAGCTGCTCGCCGAGGATCTGCACGGACTCACTCAGATGCTTCTTGTTGCTTTGATACAGGTCCTGCTCGGTCTGCACCAGCTCAGGCGCCTTGTCACGGAGCTGTGCTGATACATCGAATGCCTTGCCGTGCGTCTCCGCCGTCAGACGCGCGACTTTCACCTGCAGCTCCAGATGTTTCAGCCGTGTCTCTTCGTACGCGCTCTGGAAGGCAATGTCGTGGATCTTCACCAACGGCTCCCCCACCTCGACCGCCTGGCCTTCGCGCACCAGCAGCTCCGAGACGATGCCGCCCTCGAGGCTCTGAATGATCTGGAGCTGCTGCGCTGGAATGACCTTGCCCGAGGCACGAACCACGACATCGATGCTGGCAACGCTCATCCATAGAACCGCGGCCACCACGAACAAGGATAGAACAACCATCGTCCAGGTCATGTATCGCGGCGATCGCGCAACCACCGCGGCCGCCAGGCTGCGCATGTACGCGATGTCCTGGTCTTCTCCGGTGCGCTTCATGGTCATGGTCACGCTCGAACTCGATGCTCAGGCTGCGCGCTGCTGCGCTTGCAGCGATCTCAGCACCGATGCCTTGGGCCCATCCATGAGGACCTGCCCGGACTCGATGACCACGAGTCGGTCGACGAGCTCGAGCATTCCCATCTTGTGGGTGATCAGCAGCAGGGTCTTGTCCTGCACATAGGACTTGAGGCGGGTCTTGACCGTGTTCTCCGTCAGGTTGTCCATGGCATTGGTCGGTTCATCGAGGATGATGATCGGCTCATCTAGCAGCAGCGCCCGTGCCAGGGCAACGCTTTGCTTCTGTCCGCCGGACAGGCCATGACCATGCTCTCCAATTGGCGAGTCGAGACCTTTGGGCAGGGTATTGGTGAACAGGTCGACGCCTGCGACATGCGCGGCGAGCAGAACCTTCTCATCACGCGTTCTCGGGTCCTTGAGAACGATGTTGTCCCGCAAGCTGGAACGCAACAGCTCACAATCCTGCGAGAGATAGGCAATATTCCTGCGCAGATCCGCGGGGTCGACCTGGGTCAGCTCGATCCCATCGACTCGAATCGAGCCTTCTTGCGGCTGATACAGCCCCACCAGCAACTTGGCCAATGTGCTCTTGCCGCAGCCCACACGGCCGATGATGCCAACGCGCTCACCCGGCTTGATGGACAGATTCAAGCCTTTGAGCGATGGCCTTTCCGACTGCGGATAACTGAAGGTCAGATCGACAATGTCCAGCGCACCATTGAACTCGGGACGGCGTACGAAATTGTCGCCCTCCTTGCGCTCCACGGGTTCGCGCATCAGCTCATCGATGCTTTCGAACGCGGCTCGGGTCTGCTGGAAGCTGGTGACCAGACCGGCGATCTGGGACATCGGGGCGATGGCCCGTGAGGAGAGGATGACAACCGCGATCAGGGCGCCGAGGGAGAGCGAACGATCCATGATCTCGTAGACGCCGAGCACGACGATCGCGATCATGTTCATCTGTACGAGCGCCGTGGTCACGACGCCGATGGACGAGGACAAGCCGCGCATGTGCTGTGAGCGCGAAGCGATGTCTCCGGTCGTCTCCTCCCAGATCCACTGGGCGTAACGAGCGGCCCCCTGGGTCTTGACGGTCTCTATGGCGTCCAGCGCCTCGATCAGCAGTGCGTTTCGGTTTGCCGAGGCACTGGATACGCTCGTGATGCTCTTCTTCAAAGCCCGTGAGACCAACAAGCCGTAGCCGAGTAACAGCGCAATGGTTACCAGCGGGACGGCAACCAGCTCATCGCCGATATAGGCAATCACCAGCAGAAACCCCACGGAGAACGGCAGGTCGACCAACGACACCAGCGTTGCGGCCGTGAAGAACTGGCGAATGCTCTCGAACTGCATGAGCTTGCTCGAGAACGCGCCCACGCTGCGGGGCCAGCGTTCCAGCCGAAGATTCATGACCTGCTCGAAAAGCATCGAAGACATGATGACGTCCGACTTGCGCCCCGCCACCTCCAGCAGGTGGTTTCGAATGAAGCGCAGCAGGACGTCGAACACGAGCACGATGCCGACACCGATCGCCAGGACCCACAAGGTCTCTATCGCATCGTTGGGCACCACGCGGTCATACACGTTCA
>JAGRHX010000962.1 GCA_020444775.1 Gammaproteobacteria bacterium | reverse complement strand
TGTTCATCTCGATGAAATAGAACTCACCGTCCTCGTACAGGAACTCGAAGGTGCCAGCGCCACGATAGCCCAGCGTCTTGCAGGCCTGCACGCAACGCGCGCCTATGGCCTCGCGCTGCGCGGGTCTGATACCGGGCGCAGGCGCCTCCTCGATCACCTTCTGATGACGACGTTGCATCGAACAGTCACGCTCGCCCAGATGCACCGCATTGCCATGCTCGTCCGCCAGCACCTGGATCTCGATGTGCCGTGGCCGCTCCAGGAATTTCTCCATGTACACCCGCCCGTCGCCGAACGCGGCAAGCGCTTCGGCGCGAGTCAACGACACGGCATTCAACAGTGCCGCCTCGCTATGCACCACGCGCATCCCACGCCCACCACCGCCGGCGGCAGCCTTGATGATGATGGGATAGCCGATGGATCGCGCCATGCGCACGTTCTCGGCCGGATCCTCATCCAGCGGCCCATCAGAGCCCGGCAGGCAAGGCACACCAGCCCGTCGCATGGTCGCCAGCGCGGCCACCTTGTCGCCCATCACGCGGATGGTCTCGGGGCGCGGCCCGATGAAGACGAAACCGCTGCTCTCGACCCGCTCGGCGAAATCAGCATTCTCCGACAGGAACCCATAGCCGGGATGGATGGCCAGTGCGTCGGTGACCTCGGCGGCACTGAGCAGCGCGGGGATGTTCAGATAGCTCTGCGCGGCAGGTGCGGGACCGATGCAGACCGATTCGTCGGCCAGTCGCACGTGCTTCATCTCGCGGTCGACCATCGAGTGCACGGCAACGGTACGAATGCCGAGCTCACGACAGGCGCGTAGTACCCGCAAAGCGATTTCGCCGCGATTCGCGATGACGATCTTTTCAAACACTGGTGCAGGTTCCGGGCTGGATCGGCCACTTCAGGGCCTGTTGACCGTATGTCCTCATCGCCGTGACACTCGGTCCATGACCGGTCGATCAGCGAGTCGACCAATGGGTCGGGGCGCGGCGTGCAGCCGACCGCGGTGCCATCCGTTCTCGCCGCGATAGCGCATGCCCCATTCGGTGCGCACGCCGGAATCGACCCTGGCGTGGTCGTTGCGGCTCGCCAAAGACGGCGACCCGGTCAATCCGGCGTTACGACGAACAAGGGCTCGCCATACTCGACGGCGCGACCGTTCTCGACCAGCACCGAGCTGACCACGCCCGAGACGTCGCTCTCGATCGGGTTGAGGATCTTCATCGCCTCGATGATGCCGAGCGTATCCCCGACAGCGACCCGCTGGCCGATATCCACGAACGGCGACGAGGTCGGCGACGGCGCGCGATAGAAGGTGCCGACCATCGGCGAGGTCACCACATGACCGGTCTCGACCGGTGTCGCCTCTGGGGACGCCTCTCCGGCACCGGTGCCCGACTGCGGAGCAGCGGCGCCGCCCGGAAATGCTATCCCCGCGGGGTATCCAACAGCAGGCGGCATCCCGGCATGTGTCATCCCGGCGGGGCCGGCGACGCCATAGGCCGCGGTCATCGGCGCCGGGATCCGGCGTCGAATCCGCACCGAGGTGTCCTTCTCGGAGATCTCGAGCTCGTCGATGTCCGATTCCTCCACCAGCTCGATGAGCTTCTTGAGCTTGCGCAGATCCATGTCGACGATTACCCCGGGAGTTGGCGACGCAGATGATCGCGTGCCGCCTCGTAGGCCAACGCATAGCCCTTGGCGCCAAAGCCGGCGATCACGCCCACCGCGACGTCGCTGAAATATGAGTGCCGACGAAAGGCCTCACGCGCGTGCACGTTGGACAGATGAATCTCGATGAACGGTATGGCAACGCCCTTCAGCGCGTCACGCAGGGCAACGCTGGTGTGCGTGAACGCGGCGGGATTGAGAATCACGAACTGTACCCCTTCCGCCGCGGCCTGCTGGACTCGATCGACCAGCGCGCCTTCGTGATTGCTCTGAAAGGCCTGCAGCTCGTCGCCGTTTGCGGCCGCCACGGCCTGCAGCTCGCGATTGATGTCATCGAGCGTGGTGCGGCCATAGATGTCCGGTTCTCGGGTGCCGAGCAGATTCAGGTTGGGGCCATGCAGAACGAGGAGTTTGTGCATTGCTGAGACGATCAGGGTAGGACGATCCCTGGGTAAGGAAGACCCAGGCACGAGGATGTGGAGCCGACTGGTGACAGTCGGATTCGCGCGGTCCGTCTCAATGACCAGCGAGTGCGATCAGTGAATGGAGCCGCGCCACCGGTGAGCACTCATGGATATGGCGACGATACGGCGACGACACGGCGACGTCCACGATGTTTCCACCCGATACCTGCACGATAGCAGAAGTACGAAGGGAATTCGATGCCGGCGCAAGCCACCGAGGGTATCGAGCCGTCCGCTTCAAGGCTGCTTTGGCGCGAGATGGCGCTCGATCATCTGGCGCGCCGACTGCTCCGACAGCTCACCGGCATGCACGTCCAAGATGGTGCCGTCGGTCCCCACCAACGCCGTGTATGGCAGGGCGCCGCTGCTGTTGCCGAAGGCGGTGGCCGCCTGCATGGCGTCCTGCTCACCGAGCAGGGTCGGGTAGTTCATCGGTTGCTCGGTAAGGAAGGTCTGCACGTTCTCCACGCTGTCCAGGGCCACGCCAAGGAACTGCACGCCCTGCTCGGCGAAGTGCGCCTGCAGCCGGACGAAGCCCGGTATCTCCTCGCGACAGGGCGGACACCAGGTCGCCC
>JAGRHX010000961.1 GCA_020444775.1 Gammaproteobacteria bacterium | reverse complement strand
CGGCGCGGATCTGCTGATCAAGGGCGCCTATACCCACAGCCGGGTGCGTCAGCTGGTATTCGGTGGAGCGACCCGTCACGTGCTGTCGCACGCAACCATGCCGGTGTTCATGGCACGTTGAGGAGCCGCTGAGAATCCGCTCAGGCCCCCCACCGAGGAACACGTCGCGAACACGTTGCGGTGCGCGTGATCAGCTGCCCGGGTCGCTGTCTGGCCCGGGCGGCGCGCGACCGCTGAGCGAATAGGCGAAGGCCAGGACCTCGGCCACCGCCACGTACAGCGATGCCGGGATCTCCTGCTCGAGCGGGATCTGCCCGAGCATCGAGACCACCTCGGGCGAGGAGACGATCGGCACATCGTGCTCGCGGGCAACCTCGAGGATGCGTCTGGCCAGCTCGTCCTGCCCCTTGGCCACCACGCGTGGCGCACCCTGCCCGTCGTAACGCAGCGCGGCTACCTGGGCATGCATGCGAGCGCCGGCCTTCACCGGACCAGCGCTCATGCCGACAGCTCCACCAGCCCCTGGGGCAACCGCTCCAGGGCACTCACCGCCGGCTTGTCACTGAGCAAGGCCAGCCGACCGACCGCCAGTCCCTGGGTGCGCATACGATCGGCCAACGCATCCCAGCCAGCCGAGACCCGCTGACGCGTGTCCAGACGCTCGGCCCAGAAGCCCACATCCACACGCTCACCGCTCAGCTGCAGCTCGGCCACCAGTGGTCCGAGCTCGGGCAGATCGATCTGCAGACGGACCGTGCGTCGAGCGGGCTGGTCCGCCCGTACCCCGGGCTCATCAGGCCCGATCTCGACCAGCAGGTCGCGCACCTGTCCATCCAGACGCACTGGCAGCTCGACCAGCAGCCCGCCCGCCGTGCCGGTGCTCATCAGCTGATTCATCTCTATCCGAGCCAGCGCGTGCTCGACACGCAGCTCGGCATGACGTGCGTCGACGGCGCGTGCCATGGATGCAGTCGAAGCCGACGCCTCGCGGGCCGACACGGCGCCGTCCTCCGACTCGCCGGCCGCCCCAGGGTGCACGGCTCGGGACGATGCGGCGTCACTGGTCGCCGACTGCACACGTGGCTGTGAATCGGCCTCGGCATGGGCACGCAGAAGATTGGTCTTGAGATCCTGATTCAAGGAGTAGCCGGCCGTCTCGGGGCCCCCTCGGCTGGCCAGCCGAGCCTCGAGGAAATGCCCGGAGTGGCGCAGGGCGGTGGCGAATCCGGCCGCGTCGAAGAGTCGCTCCAATGGCGTCAGCAGCCGGTCCAGCGAGCCGCCAGCGGCGATGTCGGACAGCGGTCTCTGGGTTGCTACCCGCGAGGCTACGTTGTCACGCTGGACCTGGTCGGCATTGCCAGCCCGCGCCATCCAACGCGGCTCGGCGCCGGTCGTGTAGCCGAGCCCGCGCGCCCGGCCGCTCGCGGCACCGCCGGCCAGTCCCAGTGCACCCGCCTCCCGACCCGACAGACCATCGGTCGGCACACGGCCACCCGGCGTCGACTCGATGCCGACCTCCAGACGTCGCAGGACGAGTCCGGGCGCCTTGTCGGTCACCTCGAGGCTGACCGTCTCGCCCGGAGTCAGCGGCTGCACGGTCCGAGCCTGCAGCTGCTGCCCGCGGACCTCCAGCACCGCCCTACCGGTGCCGTCCGGTGCCGCGGATGCGGCGACCACGCGCGCATTCAGGATCGTGCCGACACTCAAACCCTTGAGTACGGCAGCGAGCGTGCCTTCCTGACGCACGACCAATGCGTTGTGGGCGGCATCCGAGATCTGCATGAATGATCTGCACCTGCGAGCATCCCCGCTTGCGTTCACCCGCCGGCTGGTGAGGTGTCGGCGCGGGCGCGCCGGATTACGGGGCTCGACTCGTTAGCGGCACGACCGGGGCCAAAGTTGAGCCCGGCGTTCGGAACGCTCGGAGCATGCGCGGCGATCAGGGCTTGTGTGGCATTCTCGTGGCAGTGGCAATACGGTGCCCGGGCGTGTGCCGCAAGTCGCGTCGGTGCACGCACTGGTGTGGGTCGCGAGCCACGAAAGTGATTCTTGGAGTCCTCGCAATGCCGCAGCGCGCCTTCAGGCGCCGTCGCAGCGGGCCGTGGGATTGTTCCACGAGCTCTCAGGGCAACGACTCGATCTCCCACAGGATCACTCCGGCGTCGCGGCGCACGAACAAGCCACCACCGGCGTTGACGAACATCGGCCGCAATCGCTCCCGATACCATTCGGCGCTGCGCACGTGCACAGCCCCATCAGTACGGTCCTGATCGCAGTTCTGGTCCCAGTCCTCGTCGGTTAGCACGCCGAAGAACAGGGCGCCACGGGACAATCGGGTCAGATTCTCGAGGGCGCGCTCCGCGGCCTCGTCCTCCAGGTACTGGAGCACGTCGTAGCAGACCACCAGATCGAAAGGGGTACGGGCCCTGAAGTCCTCGACCGAACCCTGCGTCCAGCCATAGGTCTGGCAGAGGTAGCTGCTGTACTCGACGCCGGTGTACAGGGCCTGCGGATAGTGCCGTGCGAGCTGTGTGCCGAAGCTGCCCAGACCACAGCCGAGATCGAGCACGCGGCGCAGCCGCAGGCCGAGATGCTGGCAGTAGGCGCAGACGAAATCCGCGCGCCGCGATGCCTCCTCGGGCGACACCGCACGAGTCGCGGCATCCCTGTAGAAACGGTCGTAGTAGGCTTTGTCGAAATAGGCGCTCGAGGTCACGATCGGGACGGGCTCCGGGCCGGACGGTTTTACGGCTTTGCTGGTCAGTGCCTGACGAGCTGATAGACTAGGGGCCGTGCAGCGGGAGCATGCGCGGACTCATCTCCAGCGTCCATCTCCAGGCGGCGCCTTGGGGCGCGCCGCGATGCCGCGATGATGCCGCGGTGATCGATCCCGCGACCGCCGCGCCGATGAATCCACTCGCAGGCCAGACGGCCAGACACCCGATCCGCCAGCAACCGCCTAGCACGATGAAACTGCCCCTCGATTATGTAGCGCCGCGCGACCTTCTGGAAGGCAAGACGGTGCTCGTCACCGGCGCCGGTGACGGCATCGGACGCGCCGTGGCGCTGGGCTGTGCCCGGGTTGGCGCGACGGTGGTGCTGCTCGGACGCACGATACGCAAGCTCGAAGCCGTATACGATGCCATCGAAGCCGCGAATGGCCCCAAGCCTGCGATCTTCGGCATGGACCTGCGCGGCGCCCACCCGGAGCACTACGATCAGCTGCGTGACGCCATCCAGGGCGAGCTCGGCGGGCTGGATGCGATCGTGCAGAACGCCAGCGTGCTCGGTCCACTCACCCCCATCGAGCACTATCCGGCACTGGACTGGTTCGAGGTGCTGCACGTCAACGTGAACGCCC
>JAGRHX010000960.1 GCA_020444775.1 Gammaproteobacteria bacterium | reverse complement strand
GCGTCTACCAATTCCGCCACCTCGGCAAAGGGGCATTCAGCAATCAATCGCGGTTCACGCTTGACTCGCGGTGCCTGCGCCGGTTGGTCGCTGCGGCGAATCCGGGCAGACCGCCAGGCCGGGTGGTATGTTCGTACTACGTACTCGATACCAGTGGCCGGTGGCCATGTCCTTTGCAGGATCAACCCAGAAGGCTGCATCCCGCATCCATCGCGGCCTTCGCTTCCAGCGCGTAACGTGCCAGTATGCGCGGTCACGTTCTCGCTTGATCCATGAGCGGGATCGCGTCCCATGCTCATGGCCTGGAAGGCAGTTCGGACGTGTTGCTACGTCCGGACACGAGTCATCTGCGTGAGCTGCGCGAGACTATATACAGGACACAGCCTTGTCAACCAGATCGAAGAAGAAATCGCCCCGCGCCGGGCGAGCCGCGGGGCGCGATGCCGTCGGTGGACGGTCGAAGACGCCGCGCGGGCGTGCCTCGCTCGCCGATGAGGCCGCCGAAGCCGGCGATACGGGACGGGTCACGTCCGGACCGAGCGATGCGAACGCCGCGCGGGTACGCGCCTTCCTCGCCGAGCGCGATACGCTCATCTCCTTCGACGACCTGCACGAGGCGCTGGTTTCACGGGGCATGACTCTGGAGCGGGCCGAGCTGGGTGCGGTGCTGGTCGAGCTCGAGCAGCACGGTGAGGTCATCCGCAATCGACGCGGTGCCTTCGGTCTGACCGAGCGGATGGATCTGGTGCGCGGCAAGGTGCTCGCGCATCGCGACGGCTACGGCTTCCTGGTGCCCGATCGCGGCGGCGACGATGTGTTCCTGTCGCCGCGTCAGATGCGCGCCATCATGCACGGCGATCGGGCCCTGGTGAGCATCATCGGTTACGACAATCGAGGCCGTTCGGAAGGGGCGCTGATCGAGGTCATCGAGCGCGACGTCAAGCGTCTGGTCGGCACCTTCGAGCGTGAGGCCGGGGTCTGCTACGTGGTGCCGGACAACAGTCGCTTGCGCCACGACATCCTGATCTCCGAGCCGCCCGAGGCGGCGCCGTCGGAGTTGCGTGCCATCGATCCGCAGGGCATCGCGCGTGGCTCGATAGTCGTCGTCGAGATCGATCACTACCCGACCAAGCGCAGCCCGCCCACCGGTCGGGTCATCGAGGTGCTGGGTGAGCACATGGTCCCGGGCATGGAGATCGATGTCGCGATCCGTGCCTACGATCTACCCAGCGAATTTCCCGACGACGCGCTCGCGGAGTCGGCGGCCTTGGGCGAGGCGGTGGCGGAGGCCGACAAGCGCGACCGGGTCGATCTGCGGCATCTGCTGCTGGTCACCATCGACGGTGAGGACGCCCGCGACTTCGACGACGCAGTCTACTGCGAGCCGCGTCCGAGCGGCTGGATGCTGTGGGTGGCGATCGCCGATGTGTCCGCCTACGTGACCCAAGACAGCGCGCTCGACGTGGAGGCGAGACGGCGCGGCAATTCGGTGTACTTCCCGAACCGGGTGCTGCCCATGCTGCCCGAGTCGTTGTCCAACGGCTTGTGCTCGCTGCGACCGGACGTGGACCGCTTGTGCATGGTCTGTGAGATGCTCATCGACCGGCGGGGGGCTATCACGCGTAGTCGTTTCTATGAAGGCCTGATGCGGTCCCGTGCGCGGCTCACCTACACGACGGTTGCCGAGGTCATCGAGCAGCGCGACCCGGCGGCACGGGCGGCGCTGGCCGAGCTGACGCCACACCTGGACGAGCTGTACGCGCTGTATGCCGCTCTACGCACGGCACGCGAGGCGCGCGGCGCGCTCGAGCTGGATACGGTCGAGAGCTACATCATCTTCGACCACGACAATCGGGTCAGCGAGATCCGCGCGCGACTGCGCAACGATGCGCACCGTCTGATCGAGGAGTGCATGATCGCGGCCAACGTTGCCGCCGCGCGCTTCGTGCAGCGGCAACGGTTGCCGGCGCTGTATCGGGTCCACGAAGGGCCCAAGGCGGAGCGGCTCGAACAGCTGCGCGCGTTCCTGGATTCGCTGGATCTGCGGCTCGGCGGTGGCAACAACCCGCAGCCGGAGCACTTCTGCGCGTTGCTCGAGCAGGTCCGTGAGGACCCCAGATCGCCGCTGGTGCAGACCATGCTGCTGCGCTCGCTCGCCCAGGCGGTGTATCGACCCGACAACCTCGGCCACTTCGGTCTGGGTCTCAAGGCCTATGCGCACTTCACCTCGCCGATCCGCCGCTATCCCGA
>JAGRHX010000959.1 GCA_020444775.1 Gammaproteobacteria bacterium | reverse complement strand
AACGCGGTCTACGAACGGCTCAACAGCGAGCCCTTTCACGACCAGCCGCCGCGCGAGGTCTATCAGCAGCTGCTCGAGCAAGGGGAATATCTATGCTCGGTCAGCACAATGCATCGCATCCTGCGTGACCACGGACAGAGCGCCGACCGCCGTGCGCAACGTCCGGCACAACACCATGTCACACCGCGTCTGGTCGCCACCGCGCCCAACCAGGTCTGGACATGGGACTGCGAGCGCCACGAGGCGCTTTCTGGCCGTGCGACGGTGTGAGACCGTCGCGGTCCGGCTGTCGCAGCAGCCGGGTACAAGCTGAGGGCAGCCTGAACCGGGGAACGCCGGCAAGGGTGGCAAGCAGCCCTGACAAAGCCGGGATGCGGTAGCACCGCTAGATGCCGCAGGTCCGGCGAGCAAACGAGGCAGGTGTAACGAGAGTGAACCCGTGGCGTAAAGCCCCTCAAGAGAGTGCCACCAGCTCCAACCTAGCGGATCTGGGCTGGGTAGCAGCGCGCAGCCACGGCTCGCCGTGGCGAACTCCCTCGTCGGTTAGTATGTCGCCGACCGGGAGGCTGTCGTGAATGCCTGCGGCGTAGCGACAGCGAGGCTGCAGGGGCATAGCGGGACACCTCACCTTGTGAACGGCAGGAAGTGAACGTGGGAACCATACCGGCAGTCCCGACCGTCGCTCGCGGCGAAGGGAACGCTCGTTGCCAGCCGATGCTGCCAGTGTGGGGCGGAGGAGCCGTAGTAGTCCGAGCGCGGGAAAGCCGCGTACATGGCAAAGGGCTCCAGTGTGTTCGCGGCGAATCAGCATCACGCGGAGGCCGCTGGTGAATACCGGCGCACCGTGGCCCGATCGGGAAACCGCCGGGGCGCGGGTACACGCGATGCAGACCAAGCTGCACCAATGGGCAACGGCCGATCCGCGCCGTTGCTTCGATGATTTGTTCAACCTCGTCTATGACCCGGCATTCCTCGCAACCGCGTGGCACCGGGTGCGAGGCAACAAGGGCGGGCGCGCCGCCGGTGTCGATGGGATTGCTCCCAATGCCATCGACTGCCCAGCGGCGTTTCTCGCCGAGCTGAGAGACGCTCTCAAGGCTCGATGCTTCACGCCGACCCGGGTCCGGGAGAAGTCGATACCGAAGGCCGGCGGCAAAGTTCGTCGCCTCGGTATTCCGACCGCTGCCGATCGTGTCGTGCAGGCATCCTTGACGCTGGTGCTCGAGCCGATCTTTGAGGCTGACTTCCTGCCGTGTTCGTACGGCTTTCGGCCGAATCGTCGCGCTCAGGACGCGATCAGCGAGATCCGCTTCCTTGCTATGCCGACTCGAAACTACCAATGGGTATTCGAGGCCGATATCAAGGCGTGCTTCGACAATATCGATCATGTGGCGCTAGTGCGCCGCATTGCGAGACGTGTCGCAGACAAGCGAGTGCTCGCGCTGATTCGCGCGTTTCTTCGAGCCGGCGTCCTCACCGAGGACGGCAAGGCTCGAGAGACGATCACCGGCACGCCTCAGGGTGGCATCCTATCTCCACTTCTTGCCAATATCGCCTTGTCGGTACTCGACGAGCACTTCGCCCGCAAATGGGAGGCGCTCGGACCGACCTGGCAGCGTGCCAAACTTCGTCGCGCCGGTGTCCCTGCGATGCGACTCGTCCGCTACGCGGACGACTTCGTCGTGATGGTACACGGACAACGCGAAGATGCCGAAGCGCTCTGGCACGAGGTGGAGACGCTGCTCGCACCGACTGGGCTGTCCCTGTCGGTCGAGAAGACCAGGGTGTGCCACATCGATGAGGGCTTCGACTTCCTCGGTTGGCGCATCCAGCGCCGTCGCTGGCGAGGTCGGGGCGGCAGGCAGGCCGTGTACACCTATCCGTCCAAGAAGGCGCTGCTTTCGGTGACGGCCAAGGTGCGCTCGCTGACTCGCCGTGCCAAGCATCGAACCCTCGGAGAACTGCTGCACTCGGTGAACCGCGTGCTGCGGGGATGGTGTGAGTACTTCCGATACGGCGTGTCGGCGCGAACCTTCGGATACCTGGACTACTTCACGTGGCACCGGGTCTTCCGCTGGCTCTACAAACGTCACAACTGTATCGGTAAGAAGGAGCTCGTGCGTCGCGTGATGCCCAACTGGCAGCTCGCGTCCGGGCGAGTCACCCTGTTCAAACCCCAGGCGGTCTCGATCATCCGATATCGTTACCGTGGGGCGCGAATAGCCACGCCCTGGGCGCCACGGGCATGAACATACGGAGAGCCGGATGCGGTGAGAGTCGCACGTCCGGTTCGGAAGGCGGGCCGCGGAAACCCAGCCGGCGAAAGCCGGCCAGGGCGCCGCGGCCCGACCCTTACGCGAAACTCGCCACCGAGCTGCGCAATCGCTACCTCACCCTCTATGTCGTGCTCGACCTGTTCAGCCGCTTCGTGCTCGCCTGGATGGTCTCGGCCAAAGAGAACAGCGCGCTCGCCCGTCAGCTCATGCGCGAGGCGGCACAGCGTTACCGGATTACGTCAGGCTCCCTCACCGTACACCAAGACCGCGGCGCGCCCATGACCGCTCACCGCTACTTCGACCTCATGGGCGAGTTGGGCATTACGCTCAGCCATTCACGTCCTCGGGTGAGTAATGACAACCCGTTCAGTGAGGCACAGTTCAAGACCCAGAAGTACCAGCCCGATTACCCTGACCGCTTTCGGCATCCCGCCCATGCCACTGCCTGGCACGCCGACTACTTCGATTGGTACAACTTCTCACACCACCACTGCGGTCTCGCTGGCTACACCCCCGAACAGGTCTTCACCGGGCGCTGGCGCCGTGTCGCCGAGCACAAGCAAGCCGCGCTTGATGCGCAGTTTGCTCG
>JAGRHX010000958.1 GCA_020444775.1 Gammaproteobacteria bacterium | reverse complement strand
TGCTGAAGGTCTGGGGACGCCCGGTGGTCAGGAAGCGAGCCCCGTCGCCGAACCAGCTGCGCAGCTCGGGGATCGGCTCGAGAACGCTCTGACGCGCGTTGCGCGCCTCGATCACCTTGTCGGCGAGTCCGGCCTCGGTATCCGGCACTGCCAGCAGGGCTCGGCGTGGCGCGCTCAGCGGGTCGATCTGACCACTGCGCGTATACACCGTGACGGCGTCGGACACCCGACTGTACACCGGCTCGGTCATACCCTTTATCCGTAGCAGTTCACCGATGGTGACGAACGGCGCATCCGCCGACTCGTACTCGTAGCCGGCAGCCCGGTAGTCGTCGTCCTCCGCCCCCGAGGGCCGCGTATCGCTGTCGCGATCCCGCCAATCCAGCACCGCGTCCGCCAACGCGTCGGCCTGGGCCTGGTCGAAATCCTCCAACTCGCCGACCAGTGAGCTGAACAAGCCGTGGATCAGCTCCTCGCGTGCACCGTTCAGATCGATCTTGCCGTTCTCCGAGACCACCGCGAAACGCAGCTCACGTCCGGCATAACGCCACGGATAGATGCGCCCGTCCGGAATCGGCTGCAGCTCCACGTCGTCCTGCTTCAACGCCAGCACGGCCCGGGCGATCGCCGCCTCGGCCAGCGCGTCGGCCTCGATGGCCTCGATCTGGTCGATGGCCAGCACCGCATCGGTACGCCGCTCGAACGCGAACCCCGCCGCCATCAGGGTCAGCAACACCATGATCCAAAGCACCAGTATCAGGGCGATGCCACGTTGGCGCCGTGACCGGTGCATCATTGACGCCCCAGCGTATCCAGACGCGATCGAATCGACTCCAAACCGCTGCTGCCCGGATCGCCCCCATCACTGCCATCGACGCGGGGATTGCCGTCCGCCCCCTGCCCATCCGGATTCAGGGCGCCGTCGACGCCACCGTTGGCATCATCGAGCTGCGGCAAGCGCTGTACCGTCTCGTTGCGCAGCACCACTACAATCGGCGGCCACTCACCGTGCAGGCGACTGCTGATCTGCACGCGCACCAGACGCGGCAGACGTGTGCGCTCCTCCCAGCTCTCGTGCCAGTCCGGCTCCTCGTCACGCTCCTCCGCGCCGTAGTAGCTGAATTCAATGGAACCCAGTCCTTCGATAAGGGTCCGCTGCACCGCCACCGTCTCCGGCTCGCTGTGCAACAACGGGGTCTGGGTCAGGATCAGACGCTTGCCCGCTTCGTCACGTGTCGCCGAGGCGCCGCGAGTGGCATCCGGACCCGGCCCCTCGGCAATGCTCATGGACACATCGTGCAGGCCACCGATACCCACATAGCCCGGCAGATCGGCGACGAATCGTATCGACTCCTTCTGTCCGTCGAAACGTACCGGACGTTTACCCGGGTTCGACTGCGATTCATCGTAGATACCGAGTGCCAGCGCCAGGCGTCGCTGCAGATAGTTGCTGACCAGGCGCATCTCCTCGAGCGCCACCGAGCGCGTGTTGCTGGCCTCCACGCTGCGTGTGCCGATGTGCAGCGCGGCATACAGGGAGGTGCCGAGGAAGGCGAAGATGACGATGGCAAGCAGCACCTCGAGCAGGGTGAAACCCGCCTCGCGTCGCGACAGCCGCCGCGGACCGCCATGTCGCGGCCCCGATCTCATTCCAGCGGCCCCAGCTTCAAGGTGCGCAGCACCACCGAAGGCGTTTTCGCACCGTCCTCCCAGTGCACCTCGACCCGTGTGTCCCAGATCCCCACCACGTCGTCGGGCACCGGGCCGAAATCGCGCGCATCGCCACCGGTGTCGTCCCGGGCAGCGACGTCCGCGTCGTCGCCGACCGTTTCATCGCTGGTATACGGTTCCATCTGCAGCTGCCAGCGAAACCGGCCGTGTTCACCTTCAGCCTGCATGCTGGCGCCCGGCGCCGGGGTCAGCTCGCGGATCACACCAGCCTCGGCAAGTCGGGCCTGCGCCAGCAGCATTGCCTGGGTCCGCACGTCGCTGGCCTCGAGCGCCCGCATGCCACGCTGGAACACCGGCAGCAAGGAGGCCAGCAACAAGGCCATGATGGTGATTGCGACCAGCACCTCGAGCAGCGTGAAGCCGCTCTCCACCTTGCCCGGATGCCCGCCCGAGAAGCCACCCGAGGATAGGGGAGGTCGAACCGCATGCGGCGCGGCGCTCCGCGCATGGACACATTTACGCGGTGATGCCAGCCGCTCGAGCAGTGCCTGACGGCGCCGGGTGCTAGCGCTGCGCGACGCGACCACGCGCCCCTCCCAGCTCCTGCTCAGGCTTGCCGCTGGCGAGCGTGACCCGACCGCTGAACCAGTCGACGTCGATGTAGTACCAGATGGGATCGGCACCGAGCGTGATCCGCCCGCCGGTGGCGCTGCCGTCCGGGAAGAATCGGATCGAGCCGGTATGCTCGTCGCTCATCTCGCTGCGAGCGGTGAACAGACGCAGCTCCAGACTGTCGGGGAGCTGGCGCCGACGCTGCTCGCCGGGCAGCTCGAACCATTTCGATTCGACATCGATGGTGAAGGCCGCGGCCCGATGCTCGCGCAACGCCACGCTGCGGGAACGCCGCAGTGCCGCCGTCAGGGTGCTGGCCGAGGTCCGCGCCTCGTGCCCGCCACGATTGACCAGATAGGGCACACTGAAGCCGGCCAGCAAGGCGAGCAGCACCAGCACCACCAGTAGCTCGAGCAGGGTGAAACCCGCAGCGTCGCGCCGCCCGAG
The DNA here is from genome assembly GCA_020444775.1 of Gammaproteobacteria bacterium. The sequence goes on along the minus strand of JAGRHX010000958.1, from coordinate 2,869 downwards.
CCGCCGCTCGTCCCGACGTCCATACCCCCGCCCATCCCCCTGCCCATCCCAATGCCCTGGGATACGCGGCAGCGGTGCCCTGACAGCTGTCCGGAAACGGCCTTGTGCACCCGAGATAGACATCAACGCTCCTGCATCGCTGCGGTCGTGAGCGCGCCAGGGTGCATCTGTTCGCAAGCACGCCGCGCGCTGCATGCCGGTGGGCGCCGTCCGCTGACGCCCGCCACCTCAATTCCGGTCGTTCAGTTCCAGTTACCGATATCGGCGTTCTCGCCGTCACCACCATCCTGACCGTCGGCCCCCAGCGAGTACAGGTCGTACTCGCCGTGCTCACCGGGCACCTTGTATTCGTAGTCGCGATTCCATGGATCCTTGGGAATGCTTTCCCGCTTCAGGTAGGGGCCGTTCCAGCGGTCTTCACCAGCGGGTTTCTCGATCAAGGCCTCCAGACTGGGCGGGTAGCGACCGACCTCGAGTCGATACAGATCGATGGTGGTCGACAGCGCGGTGATCTGGGCGCGCGCCGCGTCGACGTTCGCGCCGCCGAGCCAACGCAACACCTGAGGTCCGGCGATGGTGGCGATCAGCGCGAGGATGGCCATCACCACCAGCAGCTCGAGCAGGGTGAAGCCGCGCTGCGCGCGTCGCCGCCGAGCGCGGCTGGCGCCGATCGCTCGCGAGCGACACGCCGCGTGTCGGACGCTGCGGCTCGCGTCCGGACACGTGTCTTCGAGGCAGCCGGTCGATGGCTGGCTGGGGAATCCGTTCATGCTCGTACTCATGCGTTGGCTCTCATCGCAGACCTGGTCGATTGACTCTGCCCGACCCTCCAGACGTCTTGCCGGTACACGGCGACGGGCCGCCGCTGCCGCTCGACCCGGGCAGACCCGCGCGCCCCGGCCGGCAGAGCCGAGCAGGAGAATTCCGGGTGGCTCGATAATGCCCGGATTATATCGATGGCCACCAGGGCCTGCGTTGCGATTCGTTAAGACGGCCTCGGGTAGTCGCGACCGGGTTGGCATTTCCGACAATCCACGCGCGCGTCGCGTCAAGGTATCGGGAAGCGACTTCGGGGAGCGAGCGCGGGCAACACGCCCGACCGATGAAATGGGCCCCTACAGGTGCGATCTCAGAAGGCCAGATCGTTGATGCTCAGCATCGGTACGATCACCGAGACCATGACCAACGCCACCAGCAAGGCCAGCCCAAGGATCATCACCGGTCCGAGGATCGCCACCAGACGCTTGATCGCGGTCTGCACGTCACGGTCGTAGATGTCGGCGATCTTGACCAGCATGCTTTCCAGCTGTCCGGTCTCCTCCCCGACCTTGAGCAATTGCACCGCAAGCGACGGCAGCACGTCGCTGTCGAGCAGCGGGCGCGCCAGGCCCTCTCCTTCACGCACCCGACCGGCAAGCCTGTCCATACCCTTGACGATCACCGTGTTGCCCACCACCTCCTTGGCGATGGATATCGACTTCAGCAGTGACACGCCGCCGGACAGCATCGTGCCCAGCGTGCGCGTGAAGCGGGCCGCTTCCAGCTTCTCGACCAGTGAGCCCAGCAGCGGCACCTTGAGGATCCAACCGTCCCAACGCAGTCGGCCAGCGCTGCTCGCATAGTCCTGACGGACCGCCATCACCAGCAACGCACCGACCGCGACGATCGCCCACCAGTAGCCCTGCACGAACTGACCGAGCGCGACAGTCAGCTGGGTGAACCAGGGCAGCTCGTGGCCCGCGTCGGCGAACATCTGGGTCAGCCTGGGCACCACCACGCCCAGCACCACGCCCAGACACAGCACCGCCACCAGCACCAGGATGATCGGGTACACCAGCGCCGAGATCACTGCCTCGCGTAGTTCCCTGGAACGCTCGAGGAACTCCGACAGCCGTTCCAGCGTGGTGTCCAACGCGCCGCTGGCCTCCCCCGCCCGTACGAGGTTGACATAGAAATCGCTGAACGCGCGCGGGTGCTCGGCCATCGCGGCGGACAGGTACTTGCCGCCGCGCACCGCGTCGTGGATCTGCTTGATCACCGGCTGCAGGGGGCCGATCTCGCCGAGGTTCTCGAGCACGTCCAGGGCCCGATCCAGCGGCAACCCGGCCTTGAGCAGCGTCGACAGCTCGACCGTGAAGACGGTGATGTCGCGCGAGCTGATCCCACGCCGGCCAAGCTCGAGCCGCAGCCAGGTGCCGCGACCAGATCCGCCAGCCCCGACCGCCGCCTCCACCGCTCGGATCGGCACATGCCCTTGCGCCTGCAACCGCCGGATCACCGCTTCTTGCGTGGCGGCCTCCATCTCGCCCTCGATCACCTCGCCGGTGACGCTGGCGGCCTTGTACTTGAAGTGCGGCATGTCAGGCGTCCTGGGTGGCCCGCTCCACCTCTTCGATGGTGGTGATGCCACGCAGCGCCTTGTCCAGACCGTCGTCGAGCATGCTCGCGGTGCCGGCCGCGCGCGCCGCCTCGCGAATCGACACCGCGTCGCCGCTGCTCATCACCGCGCGGCGGATGTCGTCGTTCATCACCAGCAGCTCGATGATGGTGGTCCGGCCGCGGTAGCCCAGCCCATCGCAGTGCTCGCAGCCGACCGCCTTGAACAGCACCGGTGGCCGGTGCTCGGTGAAGCGCTCCAGGCGCAGCTCACTGGCCAGCTCCGGCAAGGCCGGATAGGGCTCGCGACAATGCGCGCACAAGGTGCGCACCAGCCGCTGGGCGACGATGCCGGCAACGGTGGAGGTCACCAGATAGTCCTCCACGCCCATGTCGAGCAGACGGGTGACGCTGCTCGGCGCATCGTTGGTGTGCAGGGTCGAGAACACCAGGTGGCCCGTGAGCGCCGCCTGCACCGCGATCTCGGCGGTCT
>JAGRHX010000957.1 GCA_020444775.1 Gammaproteobacteria bacterium | reverse complement strand
ACCACGACGCGGCTGCCGTCCCCGCGCGGGGACGCCTTGGTCTACCAGCAGACGATGTATCTCGGCGGCGATGAAAGCAGCGTCTACTTCTCGTTCGAGAACGTCGGATCCATGGCCGTGTTCGCCATCGCCTTCCCCACGCCGGATCCGTCGATACCCGTCAAAGGCACGCTGCCGCAGACTTTTTTGGAGATCACCGAAGAACAGGCCGCACGTGCGGAAGCGGTTTGAGCCGCCGCGACAAGAGCGCAAACCTCCCCGGAGGGTCGGTCGCTGCCTGTAGCGTGACGCCGTGCCCTCAGAGCCTCCTGTCACGATCACCGTCGACGGTCTTGATGTGGCCGTCGAGGTGGCCGGTGCTGAGAAGGGGGCGACGGTGGTGTTGCTCGCGGCGGCGCACCAGGCGCCCGCGGCGTATGAAGCCGTGTGTGAGCGGCTGCACACCGCCTCGCTCAGAACGGTCGTCATCGCGGCCCATCCGCGGTTGACCGGCAACGCGGTAGTCGGGATTCTCGATTCGCTGGACATACGTTGGGCGTTGTTGGTCGGCGACCGCCTAGGTGCTGAATTGGCCTGGGAGCTGGCCGCGACCCGATTGGACCGGTTCATCGGTCTCGTTGTGATCGATCGCGGCCATCCCCGGGTAGCCGATCTCGGCGGGGTGATCCGAGACGAGAACTGCCCGCCGGTCGAGCTGAACACCACGGCGTTGGTCAGTACCGCCGCGGCCCGCGCGGTCGCAAGAGCCAGCCAGCGCTTCGTCTACGGTGACTACCGGATAGTCGAATTGCAGGGCAGGCGTAACGCGGCCGATTCGACCGCACAACTGGCTGCCGAGATCGTGATGCGCAGCAGCACCTGGTAGGACGTGCTAGGGGTCCGTGGGCTCTGCCGACGGCATTCTCGAATCCGGTGTGGTCGATTCCGTGCTCTCCACCTCGTCCGGGGTCCAGGCTTGCGGCAGGCCGGGCTGCCCCGGAAACAGGAAGTCCACGAACGCTTTTGCGGTGGGTTGCGGCTCGTGGTTGGCCAAGCCGGGGCGTTCGTTGGCTTCGATGAACACGTAGTCGGTGCGGGTGACGTCCGGGACCAGTAGATCGATGCCGGTGACGGGGATGCCGATGGCCTCGGCGGCAGCGACCGCCACCGATCGCAGTTCCGGATGCACCGTTGCGGTGACATCGTGGATGGTTCCGCCCTGGTGCAGGTTTGCGGTTCGACGAACCCTGAGGCGGAGACCTTCGGGCAAGACCTCGTCGAACGACCAGCCTGCCTCCTTCACGGTGTTCTCCGTGACGGCGTCGACCGGAATGCGGGACTCGCCACCGGTGGCGGCCGAACGCCGTCGGCTCTGCGCGTCGATCAGCTCACGGATGGTGTGCCGACCGGTGCCGGTGATCTCGGCGGGCCTGCGGAGCGCGGCGGCGACCACCCTGCCGTCGATCACCACCAGCCGCAAATCATCGCCTTCAGCGCGCTGCTCGATGAGGACTTCGGGGTGCTGCTCGCGCGCCCGAGCCAGCGCCGCGTCGAGCTCAGCCGGGTTATCGACGCCCACCGTGATTCCTTTGCCCTGCTCGCCGCGGGTGGGCTTGACGACGACATCGCCGACTTCGGCCAGAAATTCGTGGTCTTCCTCATCGAACGTCGCAAGCCGTCCTATCGGCACGATGATGCCGGCTTCGGAGACGATGCGTCGGGTCAGTCGCTTGTCGTCGCAGCGGCTCATCGCGACTGCGGAGGTGTACTCCGACAACGCTTCACGGGTGACGACGCTGCGCCCACCGTTCGAGAGCCGCATCTCGCCGGCTTCCGCGTCGAGCACCTCCACCCAGATCCCGCGCCGCAGGGCCTCGTTGGCGATGATCCGCGCGTACGGATTGAGGTCGTCAACGGTTTCGGGTGGATGGGTGAACAGCGGCTCGTTGATCGCGTTCTTGCGTTTGACCGCCATCACCGGCACCCGGGTGAACCCGAGCTTCTCGTACAACGCGATCGCGGCGGTGTTGTCGTGCGCCACCGAAAGATCCATGTAGGCACGGCCGCGCTCGCGATAGATCTTGCCGAGGCGCTGCGTCAGCGCGGCGCCCACCCCCGGAAGGCTCGCGGCCGGGTCCACGGCCAGCGTCCAGAGACTCGAGCCGTTCTCGGGGTCGCAGAACAGGATCTCGTGATCCACCCCGGTCACGGTTCCCAGTACGGCGCCGTCGTCGTCGCGAACGGCGATGAGGTAGTCGACGGCATCCTGGTGACAATGGTTGTCCCAGATGGCGTCGATGGGTGCGGGCACCATGCCGCAGCGGACGTAGACCCGATTCATCTCGTCGGCATCCTCGCGGCTCTGCAGCGCGCGCACGCTGAAACCTGCCAACGGGGGCCCGTCGTCCTCGGTCTCGGCGAACCTGAGCCGGTAGGTATGGCTCGGATCGATGAACAACTCGGCGGGCGCCTTCGCCACCAGGACGTGAGGTTCGCGCGCATAGATGCAGATGTCGCGGCGGCCGTGCCCCTCTTGGCGCAGCACCTCTGCCAGCCGTGCCGGGTCCGCGAACGTCTGCCCGAAAATAAGTCGGCCCCAACCGAGTTCGAGTGCGACGTCCCTGGCCATCGCATCAACCATGTTCGGCGGCGACGCATCATGCAGGGCGAGGGTGATTCCCTCGGGGTGATCCTGATCGGGGTCCGGCCGAGGCTCGACTTCGGTCATGCCTGGACTCCCGCTCGCTGCGGTCCTCGCTCGTGCCTCGCTCGCGGTCGTTTTCGGGTGCTCATGCGGCTGGTCCGTTGATGCCGTGTCGCTGCAGCCACAACTCGAGCAGCGCG
>JAGRHX010000956.1 GCA_020444775.1 Gammaproteobacteria bacterium | reverse complement strand
ACCACCCCAACGGCGCCTGCGGCTATCGCATCGAATACGGGGGCCGGGCGGTCTGCTACATCACCGACACCGAGCATCGCCCCGACGAGCGCGATCCCAAGGTCGTGGACCTCGTCTCGGGCGCCGACATCATGATCTACGACAGCACCTATACGGACGAGGAATACCCGCGCTATGTCGGCTGGGGGCACTCGACCTGGCAGGTCGGCGCGAAGCTCGCGGAGATGGCCGGGGTGAAGGCATATGTGCCGTTCCACCACGACCCGTCCCATGACGACAAGATCATGGCCGCCATCGAGGCCGAGGCGAAGTCGCGGTTTGCCGGCACGATCGTGGCGCGAGAGGGGCTGACCCTCGACGTCTGATGTGACCGCCTACTTGTAGGGGTCGGCGGCGTCGCGCAGCCCGTCCCCGAGGAAGTTGAAGGCGAGGATCACAAGGATCACCGGGATCATCGGCGCCATCAGCCACGGATACAGCACCACGATCTGGATGTTTTGGGCCTCGTTCAGGAGCACGCCCCAGCTTGTCACCGGGGGCCGCAGACCCAGGCCTAGGAAACTCAGCGCGGTTTCGCCCAGGATCATCTCGGGAATGGCCAGGCTCGCCGACGCGATCAGGTGGCTGGCAAAACTGGGAACCAGGTGCTTGCCGATGATGCGCTTGGTGCTGGCGCCCATGAGCTGGGCGGCGATTGCGAAGTCCTCCTCTCGCAGCGACAGGAGCTTGGAGCGCACGGCGCGCGCCAGCGACGGCCAGTCGAGCAGGGCCAGGATCAGGGTGATGCCGAAATAGATGTAGATCGGTGACCACTTCGCGGGGAGTGAGGCCGACAGCGCCATCCACAGGGGTAATCGCGGGAAGGACTTCAGGATCTCAATGATCCGCTGGACCACATTGTCCACCCAGCCGCCGTAGAAGCCGGCCAGGCCGCCGATCCCGATGCCCAGCACAAAACTGACCACGATGCCGATCAGTCCGATGGTCAACGAGATGCGCGCGCCGTAGATGATGCGCGAGAGCATGTCGCGTCCGAGCCGGTCTGTGCCCAGCAGATAGATGGGCTGGCGCGTGCCCGAGGGGCAGAACAGGTGGAAGTCCGCCTTGAACAGTCCCCAGAATTCATACTCCGCGCCCCGATAGCCGCCCGAACAGAAGAACCGTATCCGGTGCACCTTGGCGGGATCGGGCGTGTAGATCTTCTGCAGCGTCTCCATGTCACGTTCGGCGCTGTAGCCATAGACGAACGGGCCGACCAGCTTGCCCTCGTGGAACAGGTGGACGCTCTGCGGCGGAGCGAAGGTGTGGCGCACGTCGCGGTGCTGCAGCGCGTAGGGCGCGAAGAACTCGGCGAAGGCCGCGACCAGGTACATGAAGATCAGGAAGAAGCCCGCGGCGACCGCGATCTTGTGGCGCTTGAGCTTCCACCACATCAGCTTCCACTGGGAGGCCATGTAGTATTTTTCCTGCTCCTCGGTCAGCACCACCTCGACATCGGGGTCGAAGGGCGCGTCGGAAACGAAGTGCGGAACGGGGTCTTGCGGGCCGCGTGTCGTCTGGTCGCTCATCGGGACGACCCTCCGCCGAGGCGGATGCGCGGATCAAGGGCCGCCAGCGCTAGGTCGGACAGCAGGGTCCCGATCACCACCAGCAGGGCGAGGAACATCAGGAAGGAACCCGCGAGGTACATGTCCTGCGCGCGCAACGCGTCGAGCAGCATGCGCCCGGTGATGTCCAGGTTCAGCACCACGGCGACGACGGCCGAGCCGGAGATCACCTCCGGCAGGATCGAGCCGATATCGGCGATGAACGGGTTGATCGCCATGCGCAGCGGGTACTTCCACAGGAGTTTGCGCGGGTGCAGACCCTTGGCGCGCCCGGTCACGACATACTGCTTCTGCAACTCGTCCAGCAGGTTCGCGCGCAGGCGGCGGATCATGCCGGCGGTGCCTGAGGTGCCGATCACGATGACCGGAATCCACAGATGCTCGAGCACCGACATCGCCTTGCCCCACGACCAGGGCTGGTTGCGGTACTCGTCATCCATGATCCCGCCGATGGAGGTGTCGAACCACTGGTTGGCCAGGTACATCAGCACCAGCGCCAGCAGGAAGTTCGGCGTGGCGAGACCGAGATAGCCGATCAGCGTGGCCACGTGGTCGGACACGCTGTACTGGCGCGTGGCGACATAGGTGCCGATCACGAAGCTCACCACCCAGATGAACAGGATGGTCGAGAAGGTGACGACAAAGGTCAGCAGGATGCGCTGGCCGATCAGCTCGGAGACCGGGCGGTTGTGCTCGAACGACCAGCCAAAATCGCCCTGCAGCAGCCCGAACAGCCAGGAGAAATACTGTTCGACCGGGGACCTGTCGAGGCCGTAGGCCTGCCGCAGCGCCTCGATCTGGTTCGGGTCGACGGCCTCGCCGCGCGACTGCATTTCCGCGATCAGGGTTTCCAGATAGTCGCCGGGCGGAAGCTGGATGATGATGAAGG
>JAGRHX010000955.1 GCA_020444775.1 Gammaproteobacteria bacterium | reverse complement strand
GACCGGCGGCCTCGATCTGCCGGAGAACAGCGCGATGGGACTCCTCAGCCTGCTCGCCGCCTGGCCCGACGAGATCCCCTGCCGGGTCGATCGTCTGCAGGTCGATCAGGAGACCATCTCAGTCAACGGTGCGGTCCTGGAGCCCGGGGCCTACCAGCGCCTCGTCCTGGCCCTCCAGGACTTCTCCCCGGACTGGCTCGAGCCCACCGGCGACACCTCACGCACCCGCGACGAGTACACCTTCTCGCTCATCTTCAAGCGGCGACCGCCTGCAAAGGAGCCGGGATCATGAGCCATCGAGATCGCCGTGCACTGGCCCTGATCGTCGCTGCGGCGGCCGTCTGCGCGCTCTTCCTCATGGGACAGCGACTTCGGAGCGCCCGGTCCGACGCCACAGCCGCCGTTGCCGAGCACAGCCAGGCGCTCCTGCAGTGCCGTCAGCTCGAAGACCTGCGCTCCAAGGAGCAGCTCATCGATGACGTGGCCGCCCCGGAGCCTGACCTGATCGCCTCTCTCGAAGTCCAGATGGCCTCCAGCGGGATCACGAGTCCGATCGATCGATTCCGGATGGGGACACCTCAGCCGGTTCGAGATACCCCCTACCAGCGCCAGGTCGCCACCGTGACCATCCAGTCTGTGCCCCCGCCCGTGCTGGCCCAGTTCGTGGTGAACTGGAACACGCGGCAGCCGCGCTGGATCCTCCGCTCCGTCACGCTCGACCATCCCCCGGTGGACCGCGTTTCAGGCGATCGCCGTCAGGGCCGGACCGCCCGATGGGACGCCACTGGGCGTTACACCGTGCAGTTGACCCTTGAGAACACCTTCCTCGCCGGATCCGCCGGCACGCGAGACCAGCCATGACCCTGACCCGACGATCTCTCGCCAGCGCACTGAGCGTCATGCTCATTGCGATCAGCGGGTGCGCTCAGTCCCGTACGTCCGGTCCCTACGCGGGCGGCGAGCCCGTGCGTGATCCCCAGCGGGCCCGGGAACTCCACACCGAAGCGAGCGAGATGCTCTCCAGGGACCCGAAGCAGGCGGAGGTTCTCCTGCGCCAAGCGCTCGATGCCGACCTCTACCACGGGCCCTCGCACAACAACCTGGGCGTCCTCCTGCTCAAGCAGGGCAAGCTCTACGAGGCGGCCGGAGAGTTCGAGTGGGCCCGCAAGCTGATGCCCGGACACCCTGATCCCCGGGTCAATCTGGCGATGACCCTCGAGCGGGCGGGCAAGACCGATGAGGCCCTATTGGCCTATGACACCGCCCTTGAGGTGTTCCCCAACTACCTGCCCGCGCTACAGGGCAAGGCGATGATCCAGGTGTCCACCGGGCAGTTCGATGAGTCCACGCGGGTCATGCTGAGCGAGATCGCGCTGCGGGGGGACGCTGATTGGCGGGAGTGGGCGCAGCGACAACAGGGACGCCGGGGCATGCCCGACTTACCTGCACCAAATTAGTTACTCAGGGGCATGGCTGGCATGCTTCCCGAAGCCATGAGCATGCCTTCGGGTGGCGCTTCCATGCGGCCCACACGGTATCGGCGCAGTAGACCGCTTCGGACTCATCACCGGGCGAATACGATCCCGAGCGATGACGCGGCCGTCTCTTGGTTCCTGTCAGGTAGGCCTCGACATGAGCATTACGCTTGCGGGCCTCAACGAGGAGACTTGCGGCTCGTGCGGTGTCGCCTGTCGCGAACGCGTGCAACACACGTATCCATGCCGGAGTTGCGAGCCAGTCATCGGGGTACTTCTCGAAGAGCCTTGAGACAGCGTCGTACCGACGGCGAACCAGGTAACAGCCCGCAAGCGGCTCGCGAACGCCCTGATTGTCATTTGGATTCAGAGCGAGCATCTCCTCGTAGATGTTGATCGCCTCGTCAATCGCAGCCACTGTTCCGAGTTCACGGAACGCATCGGCGAGCATCCCCATGGCTCGCATAAAGGGACGTGTCTCGATGAGTCCCCAAAATACACCCGCATCCTCCTCAAAGCACACCGGGCCCAGGTCTCGTCGGCCCGCTTCGACTGCGCTCCGCAAGCCGTCGATGTAGTCTTGTACAGTCTCCGACTCCAACTGCGCGAGCATGCCATGTGCATCCGTGCAGTCACCATAGAGGCAGATCGCGTCACGACAAAGGCTGGCCGCCCTATCAGAATCTCGGTAGACGCAGTCCATGGCGTTCCACATCAACTCTTGGGCTTCGTCTCGCGGTCATCGATGAC
>JAGRHX010000954.1:1434-2657 GCA_020444775.1 Gammaproteobacteria bacterium | reverse complement strand
AAAACGCAAAGTCCTAAAGACGCTACCAAAACCGGTATCCGCTCGCGACACCACGAGCGCAGCCCGTCGAGAGAGGAAACACCGTCCAGATCCGCCAGCCAGCGCTCCCGCAAGCGCGGCATCAACTCGTCATCGATCCAGCCGAGAACCAGCGAGCGCTTGTCCGGGAAATGATGAAACAAGGCTCCCTTCGTCAGCCCCGCCCGCGCTACGATCGCCCCCAAACCGCTGCCGGCGTGGCCGCCGCGCGCGAACTCCGCGCCCGCCGCCTCAAGGATCGCCCTCCGCGTCACATCAGGCTGCTTCCGGCTCTGCTTCATCTGCCCGATACGGTTCCAACCGGGCGGTATCATGGCAAGCAAGAAGCGTGCGTCGGACGCCCTCTTGTGGAGTGCGGTGGGAAGCGATCGCGCCACATCGCTTTCCAGTGTGCGGGCGGAGCCACCCAAAGAGCGCCGTCCCAGCCGGCGCACTCCGACACATTCGCCGCTCATGCGCCTCCGCACCATCCAATCACGATCATCTTGTTAGCAAAAACTTCATGCGGCCGCATCAATGGTTTGCCAGCGAATTCTCCAGTCACCCTTTCGAAGTGGAAGGCCTGATGCGTGCCGAGCGAACTTTGTTAGATCCAGCATTGTGCCGCCTTGTGATTTGAGGCAGACTTTCCGCGTTCACCTGAAATCCGGACATCGATGCGCATCCACTTGATTTCCGTTGCCGTCGCGTTGCTGCTGCCGACCGGCGTTTCCCCTGCGGTCGCGGCCGGTCATTCCTCCGCCCACGGCGTTTCCGAGGTGACGCCCGCGAAGGCGCTGGGGAAGCGGGACCGGAAGCTGCGATGGGCCTTCCGAAATCATGTGAGCGAGATCCAGGTGACCTGCAAAGGTGTGGTCGTGGCGAAGCTCCCGGACGACGTGTTCGACATCCGGCACCAGCGTTTCCTGATCGAACTGAAGTCCGGTCAGACGCTGCTCATCGTCCACAACATCGATCTGGTGAAACGTGTGAAGCCGCTGCGGGTTCGTGACGAGGTCACCGTCCGCGGCGAGTACATCTGGAACGAAAAAGGCGGCCTCATCCACTACACCCATCGCGATCCGACGGGAGTGCACCGGACCGGTTGGATCAAGCACCGCGGAAAGGTGTATCGATAGCGGCCCGGTCCCGCCTCAGATCTCCACCTGGTCGTCGGCCGGTTGGAGTGGTTTTCCGCCGAGCCA
>JAGRHX010000954.1:0-1421 GCA_020444775.1 Gammaproteobacteria bacterium | reverse complement strand
GGGATGGCGCCGATGAACCAGACGATCATGCCGGCGAGCATGACGGTCTTGTTGGTGGGCACGTCGATGGCGCCGGTGAAAACGAGGATGGGGCCGGCGGCGGTAAGAAGGAGACCGCCCGATGCGATGGCTTTGAAAACGGAGTTCATGGGTCAGGCTTTCTTTTGGGTGAGCTTGCTGAGGATGAGGTAGAGCAGGCCGCAGGCGACCCAGCAAGGGATCACGAGATAGGCGGGAAAGTCGCCGAAGGTCTTGTTGGTGAAGACAAGGAACAGGCCGAAACCGACGGGAAGCAGCCATGCGATGAGCACGGCGGGATGAAACGCCGTGCCGGAGGCACTCGCGTATTCCTCGCGCAGTCCGAGTTTCTTCATCAACCAGAAATCAACGAAGATGACCGCGCCCATCGGTCCGAGCACGGTGCCGTACAGACCGACGAAGTTGAGCAGTTGGCCTGATAGATTGGGGAAGGCACCAGCCAAGGTGGCGACAATGCCGGCGACGAGCGTCATGACGACCCGTTTCGAACCGGGGAAGATCCCTTGGAACGCGAGACCGGCGCGATAGATCGTGGGGTTCGCGGTGGTCCAGCCGGCGATGATCACGCAGACGATGCCCGTCCAGCCGATGGCGCGCCATGCGAGCATGCCCGGGTTGGCGGTGGGATCCTGGTGGAGCTTGATCTGGGCGGCGAGCAGCAGCGCGGCGCAGATCCACGCGACGTAGTGGCCGAGGAACATGCCGATGGCGGGTGCCCAGCCGGACGACTTGTCACGGGCGAAACGGAAGATCGAAAGGTCCGCCATGCCGAAGTGCATCGCACCGTTGCAGAGCCAGCCGAAGATGACGATTTTCCAGAAGCCGAACTCCTGCACGCCGTTCTTGTCCTGGATGAAGCGGACGGCATCGTCCCAGGTGAAGGGCGTGCCGGATTTCATCTGGGCGTAGGAAACGAGTCCGCAGGCGGCGAAGACGACGATCATCCACGGCGCGGCGATGTTGGCGACGCGCGCCACCATTTCATACCCCTTGCAGGCGATGGCGGCGATGATCGCGCCGACGATGAGGACGATGAGGGTGAACTGCGGCGAGCCGAGTCCGAAGGTGGCTTCCGGCACCTCGAACGCGACGTTGAACGGCACACCGACCGCGGAGGCGGAGACGGTGACCATGGCGCCGGCCAGGAAACAGAAGAGGATGCCGTTGACGAAGTTGTAGAGCTTCACCGCGCCGCCGCCGGCGATCCGCTCGAGCTGATAGTAAAGCGTCAGCCGTTTGCGCATCGCGATGGGCGTGACGAGGAAACGCCATGTCAGGGTGGCGAGCAGGTTTCCTAACAACAGACCGATGATCAGGTCCTGGATGCTCGCGCCCGCCGCGAGGAACAGCGGACCGATCATGAACTCGGTGCCCGCGGTGTG
>JAGRHX010000953.1 GCA_020444775.1 Gammaproteobacteria bacterium | reverse complement strand
AACGCCTGCAGCTTGCCCTGGACAAGCTGCAGGCACCTCGACGCAACGATGCCGACGAGGTGCCGCTGGCACATTGGTGGCACGGGTTGCGAGAGCGCTACGCCAGCGCCGACATCGATTTCGAGGCGGGTATCGAGGACGACGTTTGGATCCCCGAGGAGGTGTTCGATACGGTCGCCGAGAATCTGCTCGAGAATGCCCGCTACAAGCGGCTCAGCGAGCCCGGCATCAGGATCCGGGCGCGATTGCGCAGCGATGCCAGCGGCGTGCGCCTGGAGGTGCACGACAGTGGCAGCCCGATTCCGGCCCGCACCGCCGCGCTGCTGTTCGAATCGGTGGTCGAGTCACGCACCGGTCTGGGCATCGGTCTGCACCAGGCCTCACGCGCCGCGCGCGCGCACGGCTACAGGCTGTCGCTGACCGAGAACCGGCGCGGCGTGGGTTTCGAGCTGAGCTCCGCCGGGTCCGAGCCGAAGCCGGTGCGCGGCGGCTCGTAAGACGGGCTAGCGAGGCGATGTCTGGGCGTGTGCCGCAAGGCGCGGGGGTGCCGAAATCGTGCACGTAGCGCCCTACGTAAGCGATTTCGGGGTCCCCGCAACGCCGCGGCACGCGTTCAGTCGCCGTCGCAGCAGGTCGTGGGAGTGTTTCACAGCCTTTCAGGGCAGACGACCCGCGTCGATGAGCCTGGTCTTGATGATCGAAGCGGGCAGCCAGATGAGCTGGTCGTCGAAATGGCAGAAGTCCTTGGCCGGATCGGTGTCGTCACAGCCGCTCGTGCCTTCGGTGTAGATCCGGGCGTAGAAGGTCTTGCTGGTCGGCTTCAAGTTGTTGCCCTCATCGGAGCTGCTCCAGGGCGCATCGTTCGGCGGGCAGTCACCCCCGGTATCCAGACCGTGAGACGTCAGGTCGCCGCTGGGATCGTAGCCGCAGTAGCCGCTGATGCCGGTCGAGAGCACCACCACGGCGACGTCGTCCGCGACGACCCCGTCGCGCACATCGCTGCGGTCCTTGACTTCGAGAGCGCCCGCATCGAGCAAATCGAGTCGCGCGAGGGCCGGCTCGGCACCCGCCACGGTGCGATAGGCGTACTCCTCGGTCACGCGGTAATAGTGGCGGTGGCCCCAACGATCGGTGGGCGGCAGGCCCAGCTCACGATACGGTAGCAGACCGAATCCCTCGGTCAGGTTGAGCGGTGACGCAGGCTCCCACTTCTGACAGCGTGCACCGCCCGGCGCACCGGAATAATCACCCTCGCCATCCAGGTTGCCGTCCGCCAAGGTATCCGGACACGGGAAATGGCCGTTGGTCTGGGCAAAGCCCAGCAATGCGTCATGGATGCGCTGCAGGTTGACCTCCTCGTCACGCATCTGGCGCATCCGCACCTGCGTGCCCAGCGGCGGTAGCAGCACCCCCATCAACGCCGCAATCACCGCCAGCACCACCACGATCTCGATGAGCGTGAAGCCGCGCTGCGGGCGACCCGAGGATCCGATCGGCGTGGCGCGGACCGCGCTGGCAAGCCCCGCGGGCACCGGACCGGTGGCGACCGGGATGGGTTTCAAGAGCCGGAGATCGAGCATCTGGAGCACGCTTGTCATGGGCAGACCGAGGGCGGGAACTCGCAGCTCCTGAGCACGTAGGTCTGGTCGTTGATGGGTGTGGGGCCGGGGAGCTGGCCGGTCAGTGAGCGCTCGAAGCTGGTGGTGCTGGTCTCGTTGGAGCCCTCGAAATACTGGTCGCGATCGCCAGACGCCGTCCGATTCTGGCCGGTCAGGGGCGGCCCGGCCAGCACGAACACTGCCTGCAGGTCTGAACGCCCATGGACCAAGCCATACTGGTGAGTGGCCAGCCCGAGGCAGTCGGGGACGAGCGTACAGGGGGGCGTTGCCGAATAGGAGACGAGCACGAACTTCTGCCACTGGCTCGCGGCAATCCAACCCGGCATCTCCAGCATCGAGCCCTCATTCTGCACAGCCGGCGGTGGCAACATTCGCATCGGTCCATACTTCGCCTGCTTGGTGGCGTCATAGTCCGCCGGGTCGACCGCGCGCGGCTCGACATAGATCCCCGAGACGAACATGCTCAGGGCCACCACCGTGCTCGGTAGCTCGGCGCGCAGTCGCGAGTGCAGCCGCTGACCGGGCTGCGGCTCGATGGCGTCCTCGACCTCGATGAAGCCCTGCACCCCGGCCAGCCCCACCGGCGCGTTCGTAAGGAGCACGCTGCGGGTCGGCGTGGCGGTGTCCCAGGTGGTGGCCGTGCCGGCGAATTTCAGATGCAGCTCGAAGCTGCGAGTGACCGGCGCCGAGGCGCACGTATCCGCCGGCGGCGCGCCGATGCAATAGGCGATGACGTCGGTGGACACGCCGCTGATGGTCGGGAAGCGGCAGTCGACCTCGGAGCCGCTGGTCCATGTGCACTGCGCCTGCCAGCCGGCGGGCGTGGTGCCGAGCGCCGCGTCGGAGGCCCGCAGCAGCGAATCACGCATCGCCACCTCGATCTGGTCGCGCACCACCTGGACGGGATCGGTCACCGCGGGGTCCAGGTACACCGCGCTGCCTGGCGTGGTGTTCAACGCCTCGTCCTGGACCACCGGCACGAAATTTGTCTCCCCGGCTGCAATCTGCCAGCTCACCTCGTCGATGTGGGTCAGGAATTGGTAGCTGCTCTCTTCCGGCACGCCGTTCCCGACCGAGCCGGCGGTGGTGAATCCAAGGTGTCCCCAGGTCTGTCCCGGGCTGGCGACGAATCCCGAGCCGTTGGGGTCGCTATAGCTGCTCAGATGAGGAAACTCCCCGTAGACCTGGTGCCAGCGCCTGAACATCGTCCCCAGCTCTGCCAGCACCCGCTTGCCGACCGCGGCCAGCAGCTCGTCGCGGGTGATGTAGACCAGCGCGTCGTTGAAACCCGGCTCCTCGCCGGCCGGCACCGCGGTGAGCTGACGGACGCTGAAATCGTTGTCGTTGTCGGCATTCTCGTCCTCGAGGAACAGCTGCGCGACGGTCCGGGAATTGATCGTATCGAGGGTCGCCGCCGGCAACCGTTCGAACGGCTTGGGCCGATTCTGCTGGTTGGTCGAGGAGGTCTCGACGACCGGACCGGGCGCGAAGATCACCGCGACCACGTCGTTGATCGGCTGGGCGTTGCCGAGCACGGTGAGCTGTGCCGGCGTGTCGTAGTTGTGTGGCGGCAGCTGATCGGCGCTGAAGGCGGGGGTCAAGGCATACCAGAGCCGCTCGCCCGAGGCGTCGTAGGCGCTGCCCAACCCGAGATTGCGCACCGGCAACCAGCCGATCGGGCTCGCGCAGTTGCTGCCCAGGGTGTCAACGCCAGGTTGATACAAGCCATCATTGTCATAGTCCGGGCACGGCAAGGTACCGGGCCGGTTATCGTCCATCACCGCGTAGGCGATGAGCGCCTGCTTGGCCGCTTCCAGCACGTCGCGGCTCATGAGCTGAGCCTTCTGCTGGCTGCGCACCCCGGCCGGCGCGACCCGAGTGGCGCGCTCGAGCACCGTGCCTGCCCCGACCAGGATCAGCACCAGCAGCACCATGAGCGCGACGGCCCCGGACTGCCGCTGGTGAGGCGCCGCACGCCATGGACGCTGGCGCGTGCGGCCCGTCGAGGACGAGCATCCGCTGCTACGTCGATGGATTCGCCCCTTCATCGATAGCGGCTCATCAGTTCCCCAGAGCGCTCAGATCCCATCTCTACCCAGATCCTGTGTCGATCCCCTGCTCTGCCCGACACGCCAGACCGGCACCGATGTGCCTGATCGCGAGGTCAGCAGGCACTGAAGGGCCGATGCGTCAACGGCTCCGCGGCTTGTCGGTATCCACCTCGGCATCCGGCTCCTCGCCGAACGCCCGCTCCAACAGACGCCTGAGGCTGCTGAGCGCCGACGGCGTATCGCTCTCCAGCGCTCTCACCGTCGGCACCGCTTGGGACGCGGTGGCCGCATCGCCATCCTTGGCCGAGGTTGGCGCAGTATATCGCCGCCGCGAGCCGTCGAGGTCGAATGCGCTGGTCGAGTCGGCCGTCACCTGCTGCTCGTAGGCATCCAGGACCACGCCGGAGCTCACATCGATCTTCTGTCCGGGTGCCAGCTCGACGGTGTCGATGCCGCTGGGTAGACGGATCCGCATACCATGCGAGCCACGCTCCACCGCCAGCCCGTCGGGTGTCAGACCACCCGGCGAGACCTGGTCACCGTTGACCCATGAGGTGTTGTAACCGCTGCTGCGGATGACGATGCCATTGACGGTGAGCGATCCGGTCACCGGCTGCACCCGTTGCGTCTGGGTGGCCTTCTTCGGGGTGTCGTCGACGACCGGCGCATTTGCCGCCTCGCGGCGTGCCAGGTCGAGCTGCTGGCGTTGCTCGACGCTGGTGAACAGCCGGTCCAGTCCCTGCGCACCGGCCCCCCCGGAGAACGTCATGAACAGCACGAGACACCACGCCAATCGAGTGCCCGGCGATCCGGCCTGGCGACTACCGGTCATCGTGCTCATGAGGCCTCGGCCTCCGTCGGCTTGTGCAGGGTCAACCAGTCCAGCGCGCAGCGGGCGGTGAGGTTCGCCGAGGTGCCACTCATGTCCAGCTCCGGCTGGACGCGTTTCAGCTCGCAACTCTTGATGCTGAAGCGTCCGGCGGCCTTCGCGTCGATCTGCGCCAGGAACGCGTAGAGGTCGCCCTCGTGCAACAACCCCATCTCCAAATCCATACGGCTGGCGTAGATCTTGAAGCTGCCGGTGGACACGCCGCTGCCCTCCTCGTATTCCTGCTGCGCGGCGATGGAGTAGCGCAGACTGGGCAGACCGACGTCTCGAGCCGCTTCTCGCAGCTTCTCGATCCAGTCCAGACGCTGCTCACGACCGATGAGGCCCTGGCTCTCCAGCGCCCGATACTTGGGCAGGAACTCGTCGATGATCCGTTCTTCCTCGTCGAGCGTCTGGTATCGGGTCCGGCTCGCTATCATGCGCGCGTGATGCCGCCTGTAGGCGTTGCTCGCCGAGTCCGCGAAGTCGTAGCTGTAGAAGTACAGTGCGCCACCGATGCCGAGCGACAGGGCCAACGCGATCAAGGCGCCACGCAGATATCCCCAATCCACATCCGAAGGATTCATCGCTTCGTCCCCGTGCCGGCGTCCCCGACGATGCCCATATCGATGACCGGCCCGATGTCCGGTCCACGCGCGTCGCTCATCGCCACGCCGGAAACCATGCCCGGGCCAGGATGGTTGCTGCGACTCGAGCTGGCCTTCGACTCCGGAATGGCCCCCGGAA
>JAGRHX010000952.1 GCA_020444775.1 Gammaproteobacteria bacterium | reverse complement strand
CCGGAATGGCCCCCGGAAATGGCCCCGCCATGGCCCCTGCGAGCGCCTCTGAAATCACCTCCGGGGTCACCCCAGAGGTTGCCCCCGGAGTCGACTCGGCGGGCGTCTCGCCAGCGGTGCGTAGCGCCAGACGCAGCGCGAAGGTGGCGCCAGCGGTGTTGGCGACCTGTTCGGTGTCACCGCTCAATCGCGCCGCGGAACCGATGTCGAGGGGCAGCGACTCGACGGTAACGTCGACGATGCGCCCCCCGGCGCGCAGGCTCGCCTCGAAACGCTTGACCAGCTCGAGGGCCTCTCTGTAGTCGCCGGCGAAAGGCTCGATGTGACCGTGCACGCGCGCCAGCTGATAGCGCTGCGTGGCGTCCTGCTCAGCCGCTGCATCGCGGCGGCCGCGGTCACGATTGGAGCTTGCGTTTCGATCCAGCGCGTCGACTTCCGCGCTGTTCACCCATTCCAGCTCGTCGATGACGATTCGATCGAAGCCACTCATGGCATCGCTCAGCACGCCGAGCAGGTCGAATGGAGATTGTCTGAAGCGCTGCAGCTCGTCGACGGCCTCGACCACGCGCTGCATGTCACGCGAGTCGGCCGGCGTCTCCGGCAATCCCGAGCGGGCACGCTCGTATCGCTCCTCGTAGAAACGTGCCTGCCGATCCTCGGTGCGGCCGTCCTCACGCGCGTTGATGCCGTTGACCACGTTGTAGCCACTACCACCCAGCAAGGCCATCAGCCCCAGCACGCTGGCCCCGTACATGGTCCGACGCGCGTTGTATAGGGAGAAGTACCGGGTCTGACGCTTCGGCGCGTATTGGTTCTGCGGCGGCGTCCTCGCCAGCAGATGCACGAACAGGCGTTCGGCGAACGCGTCCGGGTAGTCCTTGCGCATGCCGATGCGTCGAGCCACCTCTTCCAGCGCGAGCAGATGATGGCGGGTATTTGGCGTGTCATGAGCACGCCCGGCAAGCTCGGCCTGCAATCGAGGTGAGCAGAGGAAATACACGTCCAACGGACCGTTCAGCGGCAACAGACGCAGGCTGTTCAGATAGCGACGCAAACGCTCGATCTCGGACAGCAGCACCGGTGCCGCCCGCTCGGGACGCAGATCGCCGAGCAAGGCCAGACGACTTATCTTCAATCGTCCCTCGAGGAAGAAGGTCTGACGTAGACCACCGGACGATTGCAGGCTGACGATCACCACATGGCTGGCCGTCACCTTGAGGCGCTTCAGCAATGCGCCGCTGACCAGCGGTAGCGAATAGACTCCGGCCAACGGCACCTTGTACTTGTCGATGGCCGAGATCCACGGTGCCAGCAGCTCCGGTCTTATCAGCGCCGTGAACAACAGGCGGTCGTCACGACGTCCGGATCGCTCGCGCTCCTGGAACATCGCGGTGGCATAGGAGGCGTCGCGGAACATGCGGTTGAGCTTGTTCTGCACCACGGCCTGACGGTCGCGGCCGAAGACGTGCGGCACCGTGTCCTCGCGGAACTCCTCTTCGACGAAATCCACCAGGATGTAGGCGGGCTCGCGCGGAAACTGATCCAGATAGCGAGAGAAGTTGCGCAGACCTTCCTCGTCCGCGTTGAACTCCAGCGGGTCACGAACCTGGCCGTCGACCGGGTATGCGGCAAGCCGTCCCCTGGAGATGTAGAAGATGCGCTTGCTCATGCCACTAGAAATCGATCTGCGTGATGATGTCGTAGATGGGGCCCAGCACCGAGATCACGACCCAGAGCATCAAGGCGCCCAGGATCAAGGTCATGG
>JAGRHX010000951.1 GCA_020444775.1 Gammaproteobacteria bacterium | reverse complement strand
TGTGCAGCGGCGACAGCGAGGTCATGGGTTCTTGGAAGATCATCGAGATGCGGCTGCCGCGCAGATCCCGCATTGCGCGTGAGTCGGCGCCCACCGCGGCGATGTCCAGCTCGCCCCCGGCACCGGCCTGTGGATCACGAAACACGATGCGGCCACGCCGGATGCGCGCGCTGGCTGGCAGGATGCGCATGATCGCCTGGGAGATGACCGACTTGCCAGACCCGGACTCACCAACCAGTGCGACCGTGCCTCGCGCCGGCACCGAGAAACCGACCGAGTCGACGGCACGTAACATACCCGCCTTCCCGAGGTCGAAGTCCACGACCAGATCCTCGATCGAGAGCAACGCGGGCTGCTCGTTCGGGGTGCTCTGTTCGCAGCAGGAATCAGCCGGATCGGACACGAGAAAAACCGCTATTCAATGACCTTGCGTTGTCGAGCTTGCGTTGACCTCGAGTCGCTTCCCTCAACCGAGCTGACGGTTCGAATATTGGGCCCTGCTCGACGACCGTGCAAGCAACTGCTCCAGATTGGCGGCACTGGTCGGGTCCAGGTCGAGCTCGTTTCGAATCGCTGCCTCGGCACTGCGGCGCAGCAAGAGGTCGAAGCCGCGCAACCGTGAGTCGACGTCCAGATGCATATCGGACGTGCCCAGACACAGCCTGAACCAGCCATCGCGTCCGTCCCGCCGGGTCGAGTAGTACTCCAGCCTGAAGCGATCGAGCGCATCCCAGCGCAGCACGCGACCCGATCGCGTCTCGCACAGGCCCGCGTCCTGGAGCAGAAAGGTGCCGGCGTGCCGCCGGCAGACCCGCGCCATGTAGACCACGAACAGCACGATCAGACAGAGCAGCAGTAGCTGTACCCAGTCGGCCGGGCGAGCCAGGACCAGCAACAGGCCACAGACCAGGACCCCCGATCCTGCTTGCGAAAGATCCCCGAGCAGCGCCCGTCGTGGGTAGCTCAGTCGCACGGCAGCGCAAACGTCTCTTCGGCCGTCAACCAGCGGCACACGGGATGGGCACCGGTCTCGGCCAACAGGTTCTGGATGAAGCGCCAGGTCGACTCGTCATGCACCAGGTGGTGACTCAACAGCCCGGTAGGCTCGTCGCGGTCGCTGTTCGCGAGCCGCCGGGCGCGCAGATGCGCCAGCACCTGGCGCAGCGCGGCCTCCTCACCGACGAAACGTCGGTCGTGCCGCCAGCCGATGGGGTCGACATGGCAGTTGACCCGCCGCACATCCGACGACGCCTGACGTGGACCGAATGTGGACAGGCCACGAAACCCGGATTCGTGCAGACGCTGCAGATGATTACCGCCGATCCGGTTCCACGGCGGCACCAGCACCGGCAGCGGCCTGGCGAACAACGAGGCCAGACGACGAACGCCGGCGCGCAACTCGTCACGGACCTGCTCTGGATCGCAACCCTCCCACAGCTCGACCTTCTTGAGCGTTGCGGGTGCCCGATTCACGTGGCGGATACCGTGCTGCAAGATGGCGACCCGTGGCTCGTGGCGCACACGCATCTCCAGGGAGCGCTCGCAGCTCATCGGAATCACCGCCAGCGCGACAGGGGTCGAATGCGCCTCGGCCAGCTGCAGCAGCCGTTCCAGCGCCGGCGTGTGGGTACGTGCATCGTCGTCCCGCCACCAGAAGGTCGCAATCAAGCCCGCTTCCGACCACGCATCCAGCTCGATGCGCAGGGCCTCCCAGGCCTTGCCCAGGGCAAAACGATGCGAAATGCTCAATTTCCGTTGCCTCCGGCCTCGCCGCGGGCGTGTAGCAAATCCACAATCAGTTCGGCGCTCGCGCGCGCGCCATCGAGCCGGATGGGCCGCACCGAGGTCCGCTGTGCCTGCGTGCGCCGCTGCGTCCGGGACCCTGGGCGTGCTTCCGGAGTAGGCTCAGCCGCCGTGGCAGCGGCGCTTGCAGCACCTCGCTGCGGGTCGTCGCTGACTGCCGCCGCCTGCATCAGCGCGCTGCGCAGCGCCTCGCGCAATCGGCCCACCGACAGATCGGCTGGTGCGATGACCGACGCCAGACCTCGCGCCTGCAGGGTCGCGGCTCGCATCGGCTGCTCCATCTGCCGACCGTCGCTGAACGGCACCAGCACCGCCGGAATGCGCGCACGCAAGATATCAGTCACGGTATTGTACCCGGCCTGTGACACCGACACCCGCGCGTGGCGCAGCAGACGCTGGAAGTCGGGGCGATTGCGACTGACCGTCGCATTGGCCGGCGCCGCCTGCCGCAGCGCCTGGAACGCCGACTCGTCGATTTGTGGTCCGACCAGCAGCAGCCAAGCCAGATCCAGCTCGCCGGCGCAAGCCGCGGCGGTTCGTAACAACTCGATACCAAAGCGACCGCCCCCAGCCGAGACCACCACGTCGAAGCCGGACGCGACGGGCCGGGCCGGCAGCGCATCGTCGCCCTCAGCGCTCGCGTCACCGACCACGTAACCGGTGTAGAAGAGCTTGTGCGCGATACGCGCGCACAGCGGAAAGCTCGCCTCGAATGGCGTCACATCCGGGTCGGCATGAATCAGTATCGCATCGAACCATTCCTCGACCAGCCGTGCCATGCGCTCGTACTGTTCGTTGCGACTGCGCTTCTCGAGGATGTCGCGGAACGAGCTGACGGTCATCGGTCGGAAACTCGCCGAGCGCGCGCGCTGCATCAATGGCTGCAGCTCGAAGCGCAGCAGCCCGCGGCCGAAGGGGAAGGTCTCGGTGACCAGCACCTGTGGCGCGAAGCCATCGAATGCCGACAACGTCGCCTCGACACGCGCCGCGCGCCAGCGCTCGTCCAGCGGCTCGCCGGCCGAACCGACAAGACGATCGAAGCTGGCGTCCAGCACTTGAGCCGCCGGCAGTTGCAGCAGCTCCACGCCGTCGTGGGCGATACCCGCCACCGGCGGACCACCGCTGAGCACCCGGACCTTGGCACCGATGGCCGCAAGCGCCCTGGCGATGGCAAGAGTTCGAAACAGATGACCGGTACCCAGAAGATGCTGGACGTGCAACATCACCCGCAGTCCGGCGGCGCGGCCCCGGCCGGGCGTTCGCGACCCGATACTGCTCATGTCCGGGCCCGGTCGGCGGTGGGCGCCGGGGCGGCACGCTCGAGCAGCGGCACGTTCAGCGTCGTCAGCGTCAGTCCCGCGGAGCCCAGCTCGAAGCGCTGCGCGGCCCGCCAGTCGAGCCGATGCGGAAAATCAGCGCGCATGTCCCAAGCGGTAGCCAGCGCGAGCGCGGCGCGTATCACGCCCTTGTGGGTCACGGCGACCACCGGTCGACTCGGACACGCCTGCCACAGCCGCTCCAGCCACGCCGCCAGACGCCCTTTCACCTCGCGGGGTGACTCACCGCCCTCGGGACGGAAATCCAGGCCACGGTCCTCGTTGTCGCGTAGCGCGCGACCGAGTCTGAGGCGCAGATCCTTCAGCCGCTCGCCTTCCCAGCAGCCCCAGTCCATCTCCAAAAGGGCCGGTTCCACCCGGGCCTGCGCTGCGCCGAGCAGTAGCGCGCTCTGTCTGGCCCGCAGGGCCGGGCTGCTGAACCAGCAGCCCGGTTCGAACTCGTCCGGCACCCGGTGTCCTACCAGCCGCGCGCGCCCCTGCGCCGAGAGCGCGACGTCGGCGTGCCCCTGCAGCCGGCCCGACTCGTTCCACGGGGTCGACGCATGACGGATGAACAATATCGGCAAGCTGTGGTCGGGCATCGCTCAGGCGCTCCGCACCGAGCGCGCTTGCGCACACAGCTCAGCGAGCATGGCCCGCAGTCGTTCGGCGGCGACCGGCAGGGAATGCTCATCACGGGCACGTCGCGCCGCGGCCACACCCATACCGGCGCGTGTCGCGGGATCGGCGATCAGACGGCGCACCGCCGCGGCGAAGGCGGGTCGGCTCGCGTACTCACAGAGCACGCCGCTGACACCGTCCTCGACGATGCCGGCTACCCCTGGACTCGCGCCGGCCACCACCGGAAGACCAACGGCCGCCGCCTCGATGAGACTCATCCCGAAGGCCTCGTTCAACGCCGGCCACAGGAACAGGTCACAGTCGCCGAGCAACCGTGCAATGGCCGGCTGCGGCAGGCGGCCATGCCAGTGCCAGCGCTGCTCGGGCAGCACGGACAGGGCCGCCAGCACCGCGTCACGCGCGGCACCGTCGCCCACCACCTCCAGGCGCCAGTCCAGGTCCAGAAGTTCTCCCAAGGCCTCAGCGAGCAGCCTGTAGGAGGCCAGCTTGTCACCCTCACGCATCATCGCGACCGTGACCAGCCGGCAGCATCGGGGACCATCCACGCCGGTCGGGTGCCGCCGCGCCGCGCCGGCCTCGATGCACCACGGTTCGATGTCCGTGAACGGCGCGAGACGCCGCAGCACGTGCGCGCGTGAGCCCAGGTATTGGCGTAGACCGGGCTCGTCACCAGGATTCAGACTGAGCACCCGGGACGCCAGATCCAGTCCACCGCGGGCGGCCTCGAAACCGAGCGACCAGGGTCCGTGAGCCTGGCGTGCCGCGTACGAGGCCTCGATCACCACATAGGGTATGCAGAGCTGCTTGCAGACCACCGGACCGAGCCAGTCCGGCGCCTTGTGATACAGGTGATAGCAGACGAACAGCGCCGGACGCAGCTCCGGCGGCCGCGCCTTCAGACGACGACACAGGCGTGCCGCCAGGCGTTCGCCCAGCGCTTGCAGGCAGCGCTGGCGGTGGTCGTCACCGCTGCCGTCATAGCTTCTGAAGGTCGACGCGAGCTCGACCTCCGCGCCAGACCAGCGCAACGCCCGCATCAGCATGCGGGCCATCGACCGATCG